>NZ_JBDOQR010000110.1:0-8506 GCF_039839315.1 Phaeobacter sp. CAU 1743
GCGCAAGGCGGACCCAGACCTCATCTGTCAACACAAACCGCTCTTCGTTCATTCAAACCTCCATTTTGGAAGCTTGAATCAGATTTCAGCCAGCTTGGGAATCCTGAATGTCCACAGACCCTAGTATTCCGCGTTCGCCCTGACACTGAGTGATGAGGTCAACAGTGCGCAGGGTCGGCGTCAACGTCGTGCCTTGATTGTAGTAGTCGAAAAAATTGCCATGAAGGTGAAACGAATTGATCGGATCAAACTCGACGGCATTTATCAGATAGACACGCACCGGCCGGTTCTTTTCGATCCTGATCGGGGTTTTCATATAGGCGAATGCAATTGTGTTGGCCGCGTAGAATTCATTTTCGTCATCAAAGTTAGTATCAAAGGCGTTCATCACCATCACCAGTTCCTGCCACTCCGCATTTTCGGCGGCTCCCATCAGGCGCGAACGGGCCACGTCTGCCAAGGCAGGATGCTTTTCCGGATCAGGATCAACGACAAAGGCACCGTACATCCCCTTGGCCATATGGCGTTTCAGTGGCAATGCGTGACAATGATAAAGATGGCAGCCGAACGGTTTGGCGTCAAATTCGTAGGTAAATTCCTCACCTGGGCCAATCATGCCCGGAGTTCCGTTTACGCCATCCATCCGCGCTGAATGAATGCCGTGGAAATGCATTGAATGCGGATGGGATCCCAAATTTCGGAATACGACGCGGATTCGGTCACCTTCCTTTGCACGCAGGGCTGGGCCGGGGACCCGGCCGTTGAACGTCCAGGCAGGAAAAAAGACGCCTGGAGCAATCTCAATTTCCTTGTCCTCAGCGTCGACCTGGAAGGTTCTTAGGGTACGCCCGTCTGATAAGATTTCGGTCGTACCGACATCCCAATCCGTCAGCATTGCCACCGGGTCAAAGCCGTTGGCCAGGTTGTCCACATCGCCAACGGTCATCATATTTCCATGTGTTGCCATTGTTGGGGCGGATACAGATGGTCCCTTAGCCTCCTGTGCCGCCGCTCTGTTTCCAACAGCGACGGAGCCCCCTGCGGCCGCAAGACCTGCCAAGAGAACGCCGCGCCGACTTACAGTCTCGTCCCGAGGATCTGCGGGATTCATGTTTGTCTCCAAAGAATGCTGCCGAACGCATTGTTATTGATGGATTGAGGTCGCTGGCGGGCAGCCACCGTTCTTGCGAATCATTCGCATTATGTATTACTCTAAACGCAATTGAGAATTAGTTGCAACTAGGGATCCTTCCCTGAGGAGAGTGAGTATGACATCGGACGGGCGACAGGATCAGGACCCAGCCGGATCACGTGCATGCGACATCATTGCCAGCAACGGGTTGCGCATCACCAATCAGAGGGTGGCTTTATTGAAGGTATTGCTCGAGTCTGATGATCACCCAGATGCCGTCGAACTATTCCGCCGCTTAAAAGCATCAGATGCGTCAATATCCCTAGCCACAGTTTACCGAAACCTTGCATCTTTGGAAAGTATCGGCGTGGCTGATCGGCATTACTTTGAAGGGCATGGTGCTAGATATGAAAGCGCAATTTCAGAGCACCATGACCACATTGTTGATTTGGATTCTGACGAAGTTATTGAGTTTAAATCGGAAGAAATTGAACAATTACAACAAGAAATCGCGCAAAAGCTTGGCTACGAGGTCGTTCACCATCGCCTTGAACTCTATTGTCGGAAACTGTGAGCGCGCACTATCGCAAGCGCTGGAAGGCAGGGGGCCCTTTAGCACCCGGGGGGCACCGCCCACCGGAGCCTAGAGCCCGGTGACCCGCAACAGGTGGGCAGGGGTCAAGTCAAAGGCTGAATGTCATCGGATCGAGGGACCGAACAGGGTCGCGATGGGTAAGTTCTGACTGTTGCGGCCGCCCGATCAGAACATGAAAGAAACTTCTTGAACCTCTAGCAACTGAAGCTCCTATCTTTGGCTCAACGCTTATTCTCAGAGGTTTCCCATGCCCCACGACGGTCCAGACACGCATCCGCACGGTCATCTGGATGATCGCAAAGACACAAAGGCTTGCTGCGGCCAGACGGCCGAAGTCACCGCGCAGGTGGCAGCACCTCCGCCATCCGCCGGACGCAGCTTTCGCGTCAACGGGCTGGATTGCGCCGAAGAGGTCGCGATCCTGAACAAGGTCGTCGGACCGGAAGTCGGCGGCAGCGAGCATCTGGCGTTCGACGTGATCAATGGGCGAATGACCATCCTTGAAAGCGCCAAACCGCTCAGCGACGACAAAATCATCAAGATCGTCGGCTCGACCGGCATGAGCGCGAAGATGTGGGATGCCGAAAGCGCCGAAGCGGACCAGGCGGCCCATTTTGCGCGCCAGCGTCTTTTCACGGGCCTGAGCGGTGGCTTCTGGGCTGCGGGGTTCCTCTACCATATCGTCGAGACCGGGGCCGGAGGCGCACTGAGGCTCTTCTCCGGTCATGGCGAGACGTCTATGCCTCTGGTCGAGATGGGGCTGTTCATGCTGGCGGTGGTGTTCGGAGCCTGGCTGGTCGCCCCCAAAGCATGGTCCGCCGCGCGTAGATTGTCGCCTGACATGAACCTCCTGATGATCGTTGCCGTAGCCGGTGCGATCGGGCTGGGCGAGTTTTTCGAGGCGGCGACGGTCGCCTTCTTCTTTGCTCTGTCCCTCGCTCTCGAATCCTGGAGCGTGGGGCGTGCCCGCAATGCGGTCTCGGCCCTTCTGGACCTGGCTCCGCCAACAGCGCGGGTCATCCGTGCCGACGGATCGGAGACCGACGTTCCCGCCGTCGAGGTTGCGATCGGTGATCGCTTCGTGGTGCGCGGCGGTGATCGTATCCCTCTTGATGGCGAAGTCACCGAGGGTCGTGGCGATGTCGATCAGGCTCCTATTACCGGAGAAAGTGCTCTTGTGGCAAAGGAAACTGGCGATGAGGTGTATGCCGGGACGATCAACGGTGATGGCACACTGACGGTTAGGGCCACCAAGGCCGCAGGCGATACCGTGCTCTCGAAAATCATCCGAATGGTAGGCGATGCGCATTCGCGCCGGGCCGAGGTGGAGCAATGGGTCACGAAATTCGCCCGCATCTACACGCCCATCGTGATGGCGCTGGCGGTTCTGATCGCCGTCGTGCCGCCGCTGCTGTTCGCGGGGGCGTGGAACTACTGGTTCTACAATGCCTTGGTTCTTCTGGTGATCGCCTGCCCCTGTGCGCTGGTCATCTCCACGCCGGTTTCCATCGTCGCCTCGCTCGCGGCCTCCGCGCGCAACGGCGTGCTGATCAAGGGCGGTGCCTATGTCGAGGCCCCCTCGCGTATGACCGCCCTGGCAATGGACAAGACCGGAACGATCACCATGGGCGAGCCGGAGGTCGCGGGCCTGCATCCTTTAGGCGGCACGGCCGAGCGCGACCTTCTGAGTGCCGCTGTCGCGCTGGAAGCCCGCTCTTCGCATCCTCTGGCGCGGGCCATCCTGGCGCGCGGCGAACGCGATGGGCTGAAGCAGTCGGCGGCTACCGACACCCAAACGGTGCCGGGCCGCGGCGTCGAAGGAACATGGGAGGGCCAGCCCGTCTGGCTCGGTTCGGATCGCTTTGCGACCGAGAAAGGTCTCGGTGACGCAATCCCCCGCGATCTGCTGGAGCGGATCGAGGGGGCTGGCAGCACGCTCGTGGCCGTGGGCTCCGGAAGCCGCCTGCTGGGCCTGATCGAACTGCGCGACCGCATCCGCCCGGATGCGAAGGAGGTCGTGGCACGCCTGCATGCCCAAGGCGTGAAAAAGATCATCATGCTGACTGGTGATAACGAGCGCACGGCACGCGCTGTGGCAGCAGAGGTCGGTATCGACGAGGTTCGCGCGGAGCTGCTGCCAGAGGACAAGGTGACGGCAATCGAGGAACTCGTTGCCAACTATGATGTCGTGGCAATGATTGGCGATGGCGTGAACGATGCACCTGCCATGGCGCGGGCGCATTTCGCCATCGCTATGGGTGCGGTCGGATCGGACGCCGCTATTGAGACCGCCGATATCGCGTTGATGACAGATGATATTGCCAAGGTGCCGTGGCTGATCGGGCATTCACGCCGGACCATGGGCATCATTCATCAGAATATAGGCATCGCACTGGCGACCAAGGCGCTGTTCGTCGGGCTGACGGCCTTCGGCATGGCGACAATGTGGGGTGCGATCGCTGCGGATGTCGGCGTGTCGCTGCTGGTCGTCGCCAACGCGCTCAGGCTGCTCCGGACCAAGAAAGATCGGCCGGACCCGTCCGGGGGAGAGAAAGTGGGAGAGAAGATGGCGCAGGGAGCCCTGGCGCACGGCCATTGATTGATCAGGCATACCGACACCAATATGAGTGGACATATAAAAAGATCGAGCGGACGACATGATGAAAACGACACGCCGAACGGCACTCTTGGGTGGACTGGCACTCGGCCTTGCGGGATGCGCCAGCAAGTTCCGGACCTACGACGGGCCCGCAGTCACCCGGTTGCAGATGTTCAAAAGTGACCGGAACCTGTTCCTGTTCAACAATACCTCGGTCCTGAAAGCCTACCGGATCGATCTGGGTTTTGCGGCGGTGGGGCCCAAGCAATTCGAGGGTGATGGAAAAACGCCCGAGGGAACCTATACAGTCGACCGCCGCAATCCCGACAGTCTGTTCCATCTCTCCATCGGCATCTCCTATCCGAACGAGGCCGATATCGCCTATGCCGCTGCACAGGGACGTGAGCCGGGCGGCGACATTTTCATCCATGGCGGGCCACGACCCGGTATCGACGCGATCAAACCAGACTGGACGGCGGGTTGCATCGCGGTGTCGGACCGCGAGATTGAGGATATCTACGCGATGGTGCGGGACGGGACGCCAATCGACATATTCGCATAGCATCGTACCGGCCTTGGCTGGCGGTTCATAGAACCCGTGCGAGAAAGAAAGAGGATCTTGGAGTTTTCTAGAACTCGACGGCTCTGAGTACCTCTAGACAAGCTTTTACTTTTCAATTACTTAGCTGCTCATAATAGCGTGCCGGGTGAAACATCTCCATCACATCCCCAGCAAATCCAAAAGCTAATCCAATATACAGGAATGACAAATGAACCGTCCCTATCTGCTTTTTATCCTAGCATCCACGGCATTGGTTTCATGTACCGCTGTTGGCCCTGACTATACGCCACCTAAGACACCATTAGAAACGTCGTTCATTGGCGGTGGCGGGGCTCTCGAAGAGGTCGCGCGCGATGAATGGTGGAAACGGCTAAATGACCGGCAAATGAACCGGCTAGTAGACCGCGGCCTTACACAAAACATCGATATTGCAACGGCTTTACAACGTATCAAAGCCGCAAATACAGACCTGAGGCAGACAGGTACCGCTGGCCAATTCTCAGGTGGACTGGATGCACAGGCGCAAAGAAACAATGGTAACCCAATATCAGGTGATCCCTCTGAAAGTGCGACGTTCGGGGCGAATTACATCCTCGATATTTTTGGTGGTGTTCGCCGTGACGCGCAGCGCGCGGCAGCGGGTGTAGAAGCAGCCAAGTTTGATGCTGGCACTGTCCGGCTTGCTCTGGTTTCCGGTGTTGTTTCCAACTATATTGACGCGCGGTATTTTCAGGAGGCATTGGCTTTAACACGACAGAATATCGCGAGCCTCCGCCGGACCCAGTCCTTGATCAGAGCTCAAGTTGAGCAAGGCGCATTGTCAGAATTAGATCTTGCCCGATCAGCAGGTCAGCTGGACACAGCAATTGCCGACCTCCCTCCGCTTGAAGCCGCATTCGAAGCCCGGGTTTTTGCAATCGCGACATTGTTGGCCGAACCAGCTCAGCCGCTGCTTAAACAGATGATTGCAGGCGCACCACAACCTTATCCTCGCAGCAAGGGGTCAACAGGCGTCCCTGCTAATCTGCTCCGCAATCGTCCAGATGTATTGGCCGCTGAACGCCGTCTAGCTGCCGCAGTTGCCGGAGTAGGTGTCGCAGAAGCAAAGTTGTACCCATCGGTCACTTTATCTGGCTCGGTGACAGCGGCAAACCCGTCAGAATGGTCCTTTGGTCCAGCACTTTCATTGCCCATCCTCAACCAAGGTCCGCTACGCGCTAGGCGAGATGCGGCTATTATTTCAGCCACGACCGCCGAACTGGAATGGCGTGCACAGGTGTTGGCCGCGGTGGAAGATGTGCAAAAAACTCAAAGTGAATTTACACGAAAACAAAGAGAGGTGGCCGCATTGCGCGCTGCTCAACGATCAAGGGATCGTACTCTTCAGTTGAGCCGCAAAGTTTTTGAACTGGGAGAACTGAACTTACCAGACCTGTTGGACGCCGAACGATTTGCAAACGCAGCACGCATATCCCTCGCAGCAGCAGTAAGAGATTTGGCCCAATCGTGGTCAGCACTTATGGTGGCGACTGGTCGTGGATGGGGCGACGTAAGCTAAAATTGGCGTTCTCTACCTTGGGGTCTATCAGCATAAAGGTACCAAAAGTCCCACAGGATTTAGCTACGCTTTATGCGCGTCTGAGTGGTCAGGTCGCAGCTGTTTGATGCGATCTGTGGGGAAGTATTTGTAGAATGCGGTGCGGCCAATTTTGAGCTGGTCAATGACGTCGCCGATGAATGGGTAGTTTTCGGTATCCTTAAGCATGGCTTCGGCATGTTTGATGTTTTGCTCGTTCATAGCCTTTGGCCGACCGCCTCGGCGTCCGCGTTTTGCGGCGGCTTTGAGACCGGCGCGGGTGTTTTCAACAATCAACTCACGTTGAAACTCGTCGAAGGCTGCTGTCATGTGGAAAAATAACCTCCCCTCTGAAGTGCTGGTGTCGATGTTCTGGGTCAGGACTTTAAGGGCGATGCCGCGCTCAGCGATGTCGGAGGCTGTTTTGATCACTTGCGTGAGAGACCGAGCCAGTCGGGAGAGCTTCCAGACGGCGAGCGTGTCCCCCTCGCGTAGATAATCGAGGGCCGCTTTGAGCTGGGGGCGGTCGCGATGGGAACCGGATGCTTTCTCGACGAAGATCCTCTCGCAGCCGATATCGCGTAGCGCATCCATCTGAAGTGCGGGGTTCTGATCCATGGTGGAGACGCGGGCGTAACCGATAAGCATGTTTTTTGTTCACAAATCCTGTTTCCAGCATCATAAACGAACCTGTGATTCCGAACAAGGTAAACGGCCTGATATTCTTAGGTCATGAAACCCTGCCGGACATTGGCCGCACCTGTTCGTTAAACGACGGTTTTGAGAACATCAATTTTTTGGAGAAGCTATGGCCAGAATGCGTATCTTGACCGCGAGCGAACAAGAGGCGTTCGATAAGCCGCCTCTGTTTGACCACAAAGAGCGCAAGCAGTTCTTCGATCCCCCAAAGGGCTTGATGGAGATCGGGGCCAGTTTGCGCAGCCCGGATGGTCAGATTGGGTTTCTGCTAATGTGTGGATACTTCAAGGCAACCAAGCGGTTTTACCAACCACAGGATTTTCATGAGCGCGACATTGAAGCCGTCGCCAGAGTTTTAAGATTGACCAGTGCTGACTTTTCACCCGTTGCCTATGCCAAACAAACACGCGCACGCCATCATCTACTCATTCTGGATTTTCACGGCTTTGTGCCTTTCGATGAGAGCGCCAAGAGCGCCTTGGCCATTGAAATCGCAACGATGGCACGGATGCATTTGAAGCCCCGGCTCATCTTTGATCGCTGCGTGGATTTTCTTGTTCAGCATCGGATTGCGGTTCCAACGTCCCGCAGCCTGACAGACAGCATTAGCACCGGTCTGCATGACCGTAAGGTAGAATTGATCGGTCTAATGGATGATCATCTCAGCCATGAAGGCCGACGTCTGCTGGATGATCTATTTGCTGCGCCTGAGGGCACAACCCGCTACCGGCTAACCCTACTCAAAAAGCTATCGCAATCGACCAGGCCCACAAAGATCAAAGAAGCCGTTGCTGACTTTGAGATACTGTCAGATATTCATCATCAGTTGGACGGCACTCTGGCAAAGCTTGATCTTGGGGTGGCAGGCATTCGGTATTTTGCGGGAAGTGTCCTGAAGTCTCGCATGTTCCAGCTCCAACAAAGGAACCAAGCTGACCGTTACATTCACGCCACAGCTTTTGTGGCGCACCAGTTCTACCGTTGCCAGGATAATATGATTGATCTGTGGCTCAGCGTCATGGCGAATTTTAAATCGGTGACGGCACGGGAATACCAAGAAACACTGGTGCAAGAGCGTAAAGATCAGCAGAGCCAGATTGAGATTGTCATCGATGGCTTAGAGGTTTCGGTCTTTGGCGTCTTGCGTGGCATTCGCGGTGTCATGGAAGCAGCGAGCCTGTCGGACGCCGAAAAAGTCGCCGCTACAACGGCACTTAGCAGTGTCCCAACGATTGGTGTAATTTCCGCCGTTAGCGCGGGCTGAGCGGAGCCTTTTCGTAGCGAAGCGAGGCCCGCGCGGGCCGCTTGGCGGCCACGGTTGTTCTTCGGCTAAAGTTTGGTTT
>NZ_JBDOQR010000111.1:0-8375 GCF_039839315.1 Phaeobacter sp. CAU 1743
GGGGCGCAAGGCGGACCCAGACCTCATCTGTCAACACAAACCGCTCTTCGTTCATTCAAACCTCCATTTTGGAAGCTTGAATCAGATTTCAGCCAGCTTGGGAATCCTGAATGTCCACAGACCCTACTGCCCTGCAGCGAAAACCCCTCCAGAATACCCTGCTTACGGCCACCCGCCGCCGCAGCGCGTTTTACAGATTGTTAGCCACTGTGGCGAATAGTGACAGGGTACCCCAATGTGTGTCAGGGGTTGAACGTCGGCCAAGCCCACTCCCGGGCGATCTGAAGTGCCATAGATCCCCGATGTTAGTTAGAAGGTGATCCGGTATGACGAATGACATTGACGAAGAAACCATCAGTTCCACAGTTCCTGAAGAGGTCCCTCAGGAAGCACAGCAACCTTTGACTGCGCTGACTTTGGATGACGATCCGATCGACCGATTGCGCTTGATCAAAACCTGCAAGAAGGCAGGACTGCAGATCGAGTTCACAGAGGTCGCGACCGTCGCAGACATGCGCCGGG
The DNA here is from genome assembly GCF_039839315.1 of Phaeobacter sp. CAU 1743. Lineage (NCBI taxonomy): Bacteria > Pseudomonadati > Pseudomonadota > Alphaproteobacteria > Rhodobacterales > Roseobacteraceae > Phaeobacter > Phaeobacter sp. CAU 1743. The sequence goes on from NZ_JBDOQR010000111.1 coordinate 523, forward strand.
AACTGGACCAGAACACGTTCGATATTGTGTTCCTTGATCATAATCTGGGCATGGAAACCGGGCTGGATGCGCTGAAGGCGCTGATTGCCCATGAAGACCAGGCCGACGCAATCCCAATCATGCTGACCAGCGTCACCTCCCACCATACCGCGGTCGAGGCGATGCGAAACGGCTGCGCGGATTACATCGTCAAGGAAGAGCTGACAGTGTCAGCGCTGATCAAATCCGTGACATCCGCAATCGAGCGGCGCATTTTGTTTTCCGCCCTGTCAGGAGCACAGGCCTTCCAGCGCTCGGTTGGCGAAGTGATCGAGCGGTTCATGCTGACCTGCGGCCCGGAAATGCGTGAGATCCTGAGCAAGACCCTGGCCACCCTGCGCGGCCTGAAAGCGATCGAGAAAGCAGACCAGACCCTGGATCCGGTCATCCTGTCGAATTTCACGCTGCTGGAACGTGGCTGCAAGGATCTGACGGTACTCGTCGATGATCTGGTGAGCGTGGTGGCTGCAGCCCGCGGCGTGCCCGTGCGCAAGCGGCCCTTGATCAGCAAATAATATGCATCAAGCCCTGTTCCGCTAATTTGGATTCTTGCGCGCCTGCAGTGCAGTGCCAAGGCGGTACCTGGCCGATAAACACCCGTTTGCCCGGATACAATTCCCGGAGCGACCAACGCGAGACATAAGCTAACGAACGAGAGCCCCGATGCCACACCGTAGGCGCGTCACACTGCGAACGCGGATAGCCCTGGTTGTCCTGTTGTCCACTGGGCTGGCACTGACGATCTTTTCCGCCTATGGCTATTTCCACTCCTTGGAAACGGTAAAAACAGCCACCCGCGAACGCATGAAGCGGGCCGGCGACATCTACGCACAGCGGATCGACAGCGTGCTCTACATGATGGAGCTGGATACTGGAATTCTCGCCTCTGTCCCGCAGGCGGTCGGCCTCGCAGGGCTGACGCGGACAGCCACTGCCCCTGCGCCCGACCAGACCGAGACCACAGTGACACCACCCACTGCCACACAACCCAGCGCGGTGCGGTTCAGCGACGAACAGCCCAACGTTCCGGGGGCCAGCGCTGCCCGATCCACCGAGGGTTGGACCGAGAGCGTATCGGACATTTTCCTGAAATTCCTCGGGACAAGGCCGAAATATTCGCAAGTTCGGCTCTTGGTGAAAGAAGGCAACTGGAAGGAACTGGTGCGGGTCAACCGCATTGACGAGGAGCTGATCGTCGTCCCCGCTGGCGAACTCCAGATCAAGGGAAATGAGCCCTATCTGCAGCCCATCAAAGAGCGTGGCGTCAGCGAGGTGTATTTTTCAGAAGTAACCTATAACCGGGAAAACGGCCGCGTCGTTGGGCCTCCCACCATCCGGGTGGTTCGACCGTTGCAGGACAGCGACGGGGACATCTTTGGTGCGATCGTCATCAACGCCGACGCTGAACCCCTGCTGCAGAGCGCCGAACTCTCTGTTGCCCCCGGGTTTCAGGTCTACGCGGTCAGCAACAACTTCGACTACATCTCCTATCACGGCGAGGCCCAAAGCTCTCCACTCGCCTTTCATCAGGATCCGGACTGGCAGCCACCGCCCTATTCCGACCGGCTTACGTCCAACGATGAAGGAGCGTTTTTTGAAACCGGATCAAATGACATGGGATATCTCTCGGCCGTGCTGGGACAACAGAACGCGACGCCGTTCCGGCTGAACATTCTGACCATCGCCCCGCATGAGATCCTGATTGCCCCTGCATTTCAGGAGCTGCGCACGACCGCCGGCCTGTCGATGCTGCTGGCCGCGATGGCAGCGCTAGCGGCCTCCTTTCCCGCATCGCGCCTGCTCTCCCCCCTGACCCGGCTCAACCACGAAATCCGCAGCAAGATTCAAAGCGCGGAACCGGTGGATTTTGAAACCAGCCGCAATGATGAGGTTTCCGATCTCGCGCTCAGCTTTTCGGAAATGATCAATACCAGAATTGAGGAGGCAAACCGCCTGGATGCCATCCTCAACGGCGCGGCGGACGGGATCATCACCATCGATGCCGATGGCACAGTCGAGGATATGAACCCTGCTGCGGAAGAGTTGTTCGGCTATACCGCGCAAGAGGTCGTGGGCCAGAACGTGACTATGCTGATGCCCACAGCAGACGCGAACATACACCATCTTCACGTGGCGCGCTCCCTGCTCACCGGGCACCCAAAGCAGATGGCCAAGAACCGCGAAATCTTCGGCGTCCGCAAGGATGGCAGCCAGATCCCGCTTGGCATTGCGGTCAGCCACGCAGTCTATTCCGGCGGATCAAGATACATCGGGATGATCCGCGACATCTCCCCGCAAAAGGCCGCCGATGAAAAGGTGAACAGCCTGATCAGCGCCCTGAAACGTTCCAATGCGGAACTGGATCAATTCGCCTACGTCGCGTCGCACGATCTCAAGGCGCCACTGCGGGTGATCAACAATGCCGCTTCCTGGCTGGCCGAAGATCTTGCCCCGCATCTGACCGAAGACACCCAGGAAAGCCTGGACCTGCTGCAAAACCGCGCCACCAGAATGGAGCGGTTGCTGGACGATCTGTTGCAGCATTCCAGGATTGGCCGGGAAAAGGCGAGCAGCACCTCCGTGACCGGAGCCGAGCTGCGCGAGGAGTTGACCGACCTTCTGGACATACCCGAGGGCCTCACAGTGCAGTTCTGCGACGCGTTCGACCAGATCAAGGTTCAGCGCCTTCCCTTGCAGATTGTTCTCCTCAACCTCATCAGCAATGCCATACGGCATCATGACAAATCCGATGGGCACGTCTGGATAGACCTAACGCACCGCCCCGAAGAGATTGAGTTCCGGGTCGCCGACGATGGCCCCGGCATTCCGCAGGAATACCAGGAGAAGGTATTCGAAATATTCCAGACCCTGAAACCCCGTGACGAGGTCGAAACCAGCGGCATGGGGCTCGCCTTCGTCAAGAAACATGCCGGGCTGGTCGGCGCCACGATCAAGATCGACTCGGACGGCAAATCCGGCACAACCTTTATCCTGCACTGGCCCACCGGGCCGGACAGCACATCGTTGGAGAATTGATATGAACACCGTCGCCCTCCAATCCGAAAAAGCGCTTAATATCGTGCTAGTCGAAGACGATGATGGCGACGCCAAAGCCTTGCGACGCGCCTTTAAGAAAGCGAAGATTGCAAATCCGATTACCCGTTTCAAAGATGGGGTAGAGGCGCTGGCGTTTTTACGTGGAAATCTGGAAACCACCCCCCCAAAAACCTTTGTCGTTTTATGCGACATTAATATGCCACGCATGAATGGTTTGGAATTACTGGGTAAAATCAGAGAAGACCCCCAGCTTCGCAAAACGCTTATTTTTATGTTGACCACATCGGATGATGAACGTGATATTGAAATGGCCTATCTGAACAATGTTGCAGGTTATATTGTCAAAGCCCGCGCCGGACATATGTTCTTGAATCTGATGACAACCTTGGACAACTATTGGCGCGTCGTCGAAATTCCGGAAATTTAGAGCAGGCACAAAAGGAAAATTTTCAAATGCTCGACATTATGATCGTGGACGATGATGAGGGTGATCGCAAGCTGGTCCGAAGGCTGCTGCGGGCTCCGGCGGGAAAGCGGTCATTCCGGGAAGCAAGCAACGGACAGGCGGCGCTGGATTACACGGATGACAACATCGATGTCATTTTCCTGGACTACCTGCTGCCCGGCATGTCCGGCCTGGAGCTTCTGGAACATTTTTCAAAGACATGGCCAAAGGCGACGATTTTCCTGATGACCGGCCAGGGAGACGAGGAAATCGCCAAGAGCGCCATTCTGCAAGGCGCGTCTGATTACATTCCAAAATCGATCATGACCGAAACGGCGCTGAACCGGATGATCGAAAACGGCATAAAGCTCTCCAAGATGCGCTGGAAACTGGAAGAACACCGGCAGGAGCTGAGCCTGTTTTCGGATGTTCTGGTGCATGACCTGCGGGCTCCCGTCCGCGCCATCGAGTTTCTGAGCGAACAGATCATCGAGGATTTCGAGAGCGGCAATATGGATGAGGTGGCCCGGGAATTCGAAATGATGAAACTTTCGGTGAGGCGCATGTCCGAGCTGATCGAAAGTCTTGCCAGCCACATCAACCTGAATGGCCCCTCCAACCAAGAGAAGGTGTCCGTGGAAAACCTTTTTGAACGCGCCCAGATAGCTCTGGCCAAGGATATTTCGGAAAGCGGCGCCGAGGTGCGTTGGAAGGCCAACGGGCTGTCGGTGGATTGCATCGCGCCGCAGGTCGCGCAGCTGCTGCAGAACCTGATCGGGAACTCGATCAAATACGCTGGCCCTTCCAGCCCGGTCATTTCAGTCTCTGCCGCCGAAATTCCAAACGGGATCCAGTTCACGGTAGCGGACAATGGCGTCGGGGTGCCTGAAGATTTCCGCGACAAAATCTTCGAACCCTTCCGCCGTCTGCAGCAAACCGAAGAATTGCCTGGCACCGGGCTTGGCCTTGCCACCTGTCGCAAGATCGCCGAACGCCATGATGGGGAAATCTGGTGCGCCGCCGATACCGACGTCGGCACCACGATACATTTCACAATCAAACAGCGCCCCGAGGAAGAAGACGACTAGGAACGTCGCCCTATAGCGGGAGGCTCAGCAGGGTTCGCGGGCGGGTCTGTCCCGCCCCACCGTTCAGGCTGCCGCTACCGGTTCGCAGCTCTGAGCAGACTTCAACCAGCCCGCAAATTGGCAGCAGAGGTGCTCTCCGGCATGGCTTCTGCCTCAGCGCAACCGATTGTCGGCCTTCCGATATCAAAGGATCCAATCAGCGTGTTCAGCCTGCCGACGTCCTCGGTCATGGAGAGCGCCGCCGCCGTCACCTGTTCCGCCATTGCCGCATTCTGCTGCGTCACCTGATCCAGTTGCGACACACCGACGTTGATTTCACCAAGACCAGTGGATTGCTGCTGTGCTGAGTTGGCGACTTCCGACGTCAACTCGACCGTCCGGCCAATATCACCGCGGATCATGGTCAAAGCCTCGCCGGTATCATTAACCAGCGTCACTCCTCCCTCCACGTGGCCCGCACTGACATTGATCAGTGATTTGATTTCATTTGCAGAATCCGCTGACCTTTGCGCCAGCGCTCGTACTTCAGAGGCAACCACGGCAAAACCTTTGCCGGTTTCCCCCGCCCTTGCGGCCTCCACCCCGGCATTCAGTGCCAGTAGGTTGGTCTGAAAGGCGATATCATCGATCACATTGATGATCTGAGAGATCTGATGCGATGAATCCTCGATATCCTGCATCTTTTGAATGGCGCTCTGAACCACCTCGCCCCCGCGCGCGGCCCCGTCTCGGGTGCTATGGACGATCTTGGTGGTTTCCGATGTCGCATCGGCCGACGCATGCATGCTCACGGTAATCTGCTCGACCGCAGCCGCTGTTTCTTCCAAGGTCGCCGCCTGGGATTCCGTACGCTGTGACAGATCCTCTGCCGACTGGACCACCTCATTGGCGCGAATGTTCAACCGGGAGGCCGCATCCTGGATGGTATGCAGCACATCACGCTGAGTACAGATCAACCCATTGAAGGCCTTGCGCACCGGATCGTAGCGTTCAGGGTAGTCGCTTGCCTCCGGCCCGGGGATAAGCTGTGTCAGATCCCGCGCCGCCATCCGGTCGACACCCGCCGTCAGATGCGCAAAAGCCGTTTCCTGCTCTTCCTTTTCGGCAGAAAAATGCGCATCCAGAACCAGATGAGTATCCAGCGAAAAAGCACGAGTCAGGGCGCTTACGATCTTTGGAACATTGTGCCTTCTAAACAGACCTAAAATACCCTGGTTCCGCTCCAGAAGAAGCTCCTGAATGTGCGAAACCGCCTGCGCATAGCCGGAAAGATAGAACAAAAATGGCAAGCCGATGCGGGGGTGGATTCGGCCGATCCGATAGGCACTTGCAAAATACTCTTCGCTAAACGCGCCCGACAACAACATCTCCCAGTGTTTTTGCTGCCCAAGCTTCGCCTGATCCATCAATTCCTGATTTGGAAAAAAACGCGCCATTTCAGGATCATCCATTACGACACCATAAAAACGATCCAAAACCTGAGGCAACAGCGGAACAACCAATTCTCCGCCCTCAATCAGATATTTTTTCACGACTTCCTCAAAGCCAAACTTCGACAGCGCCTCTTCGTGCTCCTTTATCATAACAGCCTCGCAACCACTGAAAACATTAAAAGATTCGGCCCCAAGCGAGGCCACCAATCTCTCACTAAATGAAATCCATTAAAAATATGCAATTTTCTATTATTTTACGAACGTATTACGGGAGCGGGATCAGCTTAAACGCGATGCGGTCGGATCAACGGGCAAGAGTGCTAGCCCATGACAGGGCCAGGGTCGGTTCGCAGCGCGCCAAACCGTTGCAACAGCGCGCCCCTCCTCGACACTCCCCCAAAAATACCGGGACCGTACCGGACATTGACGACTTCGAGGAGAGGGCCGCTATCGCTGAATACGATGGCGGCCTTTCTCGTAGGGCGGCTGAGGACGTCGCGGCCCGGTCACAGGGGTTTGCCGATGCTGCGGCTTACTGGGCTTGGCTAGCGGAATACGTGCTGACTCGCAGGATACCTTGAACCTAACCCCGGCTGGCTTCGTGCTGGCCGGGGCTTCCACTTTGCTTTTTTTATCGGAGCCAGCCAAAACCTCTTGCAAAGAGATAGCGCTAACACTAGATAGGCCTCCCTCCCCACCAGGAGGCTCAACGATAACAATAACAAGGAGCCCGTACCGATCTGTCTGTCTTCGCTACGGGGGCCAAAGAGAGGAAATTTCATGACCACTCAACTTGATGCCGCATTCGAAGTCATCGCCGTCGACGGTAGCCGTGCCTACTTCCTGGACAACACCGACGATGGGACTGACCTGTTCGAAGAGTTCGAGACCCACTCAGGCGTAAGTCTGGCTGACCTCGACCATGCCGACCGAACCCAGACCACGGTATTCATCCCCGCCGATGGTCGCCACTACACCGTCGGTCGAATGCCAACTGTGACTGCGCTGATAGCTGAAGGGAAACTGAAGCCCTTTACTTGCTAACTAAACCTTGGCTCACCTCTGTCCTCAGGATGGCGGTGGGCCTTTCTCGTCTGGGGCTTGGGCCTACACTTTGCCGTGCCTGCCGGACCGGTCAGTCAGACCGCAGGAGCTGCCAGCTTTCCACGCCAAGACCCTCAGCCACGCGGTATAGGTTATCAATTGAGATGTTTTGCTCTGATCGTTCGACTGCATTGAGGTCGGTTCCGTCAATAGGCTCGGCTGGCGGAATACGTGTTGACCCAGAAGATACCATGCCTCTAACCTCGGCGGGCCTTAGCAGGTTAGCCGGGGTACTCAGTTTTTTTAATATCAGAGGATTTACTTAGTTTGGCCGATCATCGGGGGGGGGGGGCACCAACAGCCTCCATGCCGGAATGCCAAGCGGTTCAGCTAGCTTCTCCAGCACTTCAACAGTCGGGTTCCTTACGCCGCGCTCAACTCCGCTAACGTATGTACGGTGCAGGCCGCACTCAAAAGCCAGAGCCTCCTGCGAGAGCCCCGCTGCTTCCCTGAAACGCTTCAGGTTTCGACCTACTAGCTTGCGTATTGCCATGGCCGGAGAGAGCAGTCTTGTAGACTTATAATCTACAGACTATGAGTCTCATTTGCTGGGCGCTTCATGTCCGTCGTCAGAGTTTTTGGGCCAGTTGGCGGCCTGATCTAAGAGAGGGTCTGGCACATCTGGTTGGTCTGATTATGCGGCGGATCTTCGGTGAAGCAAGCGCCGGGTTTCGATAGTCTTTCGTT
>NZ_JBDOQR010000112.1:0-8326 GCF_039839315.1 Phaeobacter sp. CAU 1743
CCCTCACGGGCATGCTGGCTGCGGGTGAGTTCGGTCCAGGCCATCGTGGTCTCCGTTCAGTGTCGTACCCGAACAGAAACACAACCTCCTGAACTCACTCAATTAGTTTCAAATCGGGCTCTAAGGGGCGCAAGCCGTAGGGTGACGCGCCCCTTTGTCATCCGTTGACCCAATCGGTCTACGCAGCCGACCGGGTTAGCCAACAATTTTGACGGTCAGCTCTGCCTCCAGCGTGTCGCAGAGCGATTTCAGGCGGGCCTCGGCGACCTCACCATAAAGGGCTTCGGAGGCTTTCGGCAGTTCCAGCGTGAGGTGCTTCTTGCGCGGTTGCCATTTCAGCTTACCGATGTCGCCGTTTTCGCTGACCATCAGCATAGCACCAAACCGCATCGCCTTGCCCAGGATTTCCGCCTCTTTCTGCCCTTTTTCATCCAGAAGATCGTAAAGATACTCAAAGGCGGTGCCTTGTCGTTTGTTGCGGTAGCGATGCAGCAGCGCCAGCCCCAGGAAGACACGTTCGGAATGTTTCAGCCCGCCGAGGTTGGCGCGGGTGGCATTGTCGAAACAGACCTCGGCGCGGTAATCCGGGTGGGCGCGCCAGCTGACATCATGTAGCAGACTAGCGGCCTTGATCAGGCGTTTCTTTGTGTGCGGCCCATTGCTGAACAGCGGGATGACAAAATCATAGAGCGTCTTGCCAAAGCCGGGAATGCGGGCGTCCTTGGCCTCGGCAAAACGGCTGGCTTCGACCAGCGGATCGCGTTCGCGCAGGCGCTGGGGCATCTGTTCGTAGAGCAGCCCTTCGCGGATGCCATAGCTTGATACGGCGATATCCTTGGGCTTGAATGTCTTGACCAGTCGGGACAGCACATCGATCGCATAGGGCACCAAGGACATCCGCGCGTTGGAGATGCCGGTTTCGGCGCGCAACTCTTCGATGTCGCGTTTCTCGATATATTTCAGGGTGGCGCGCACGTCCTTGGCGCTCATCCGGTATTCGTGCAGAACCTTCAGCGGATACCCGCGCCGGGCCATGTCGATGCGGGCGATGGCGCGCCAGCTGCCGCCGACCAGGAACAGACGGTCGGTCTGCTTGCCCATTTCCTCGCGCAGTTCCGCCATGACCTCGGCGATATGAGCCTTGCGCCCCCGGCGCCCGCCCTTGATGTCCCGCAGTTTCAGCGGACCAAGGGAGGAGGTGACGCGTTTGCCGACCTCGCCGTCGTGGATTTCCGCCAGCTCCATCGAGGAGCCGCCGATATCGCAGACCAGGCCATAAGAGCCGGGCCAGCCCAACAACACGCCCTGCGCGGACAGGCGCGCTTCTTCCTGACCGTCGATCACCCAGATCTTCAGCCCGGTTTCGCGAAGCACATCGGCGCAGAACTCCGGGCCATCCTCGGCATCGCGCACGGCAGCTGTGGCGACCACCGACAGGGGTGGCAACCCCATCCCATCGGCAAGGTGTTGGAACCGGCGCAGCGCGGCCAGCGCGCGTTTGCGTCCCTCGGGGTTCAGGCGCCCGGTTTCCGAGAGGCCAGCCCCCAGGGCGCACATGATCTTCTCGTTGTAGAAATAGGCCGGGCTGCGGGCCGCGCCGTCAAAGACGACCAGACGCACGGAGTTTGATCCAACATCCACCACCCCGACCCGGGACAGCGCCCTTGAATCGGGATCATCGAACAGCGGGCGGCCAAAGGGGCCCCAGTCGGCGGTGGCGTCGGGGGTGGCAGGATCCTCGGTCACGGGTGTCGGCGCTCCGTCTTGGGTCTCGAATCTAGGATGGTTTAGGGTGGGGCCGGGGTCAACCGCCGGTCCCAGCAACCCGGGTTTCGCCCGCGACACTGCGGTCTTCGGACATCAGCCGCACCGCTAGGGGGCGCGACAGGTTGCGTTTTTCCGCCAGAGACAGCCGGTCCAGTTGTTCGACGATCCGGGCTGCCGCAGCAAACGAACGATCCATATGGGCCACAAGATAGGGGATCACGTCGGGTTTCGGGGTGATCTGGCGGTCATTGAACAGCTTCGCTAGCACCACAGCCAACAAGGCATCGTCCGGCGGCTGCAGCTCGGCATGTGTGGCGGCCTGAACACGGCTTTGCAGGTCCGGCAGGCTCAGCCCCCAGAGGTTGGGCGCCGCGCGCCCCGTCATCATCAGGGCAAACCCGTTCGCCAGCACCAAGTTATGCAGGTGAAACAGGGCCTCCTGGGCGGATTTGTCAGAGGCGATCTGCGGCACGTCCTCCAGGACCACGGGCGCGGTTGCCAGCTCGGGCACCATCGCCTCGGTCAGATCTGCCGCCGCCACGATCCGGGCGCCGGACTGGCTGGCCCAGACATGGGCCAGATGCGTCTTTCCCGATCCGGCAGGACCGGTCAGAACCAGTTTGCCACTGGGCCATGAAAACCCCGGATCCAGCAGCGCCACAGCCATGGCATTCGACGGGGCGACAAAAAAGTCGTCCCGGCCCAAAGCCGTTTTGGCGGGCAGGTCAAAGCTGAGTTGTTGCGCCATATTACTTTTTCGAATCCCGGTGGCTCAGTCCCTGGTACAGACGGCTGTGCAGATACTGTCCCGTGAGGAAACGTGCAACTACGCCCAAGGCTGCCGCAACAGGCACGGCAACCAGCATGCCAACAAAGCCAAAAAGCGCACCAAAGACCGACAGGGCCAGCAGCAGCCAGACCGGATGCAGGCCAACGGATCCGCCGACCAGTTTTGGAGTAAGGTAATTGCCCTCGATCACCTGACCCAGTGCAAAAATCCCGGCCACCAGCCCGATCGACCACCATTCGCCCCAGAACTGGAACAGGGCAAGTCCGATAGCCAGAGCGCCGCCCACCAGCGCCCCCAGATAGGGAATGAAGGTGACGAGCCCGGCGATGAACCCCACCGCCAGCCCGAAATTTAGACCAACCAGCATCAGGGCGACGGCGTAGTAAACGCCCAAGATCAGGCAGACGGTGCCCATGCCGCGGATGAAAGAGGCAAGCACATCGTCAATCTCACCGGCTAGCTTGCGGATCACCGGCGCATGGTCGAGCGGCAGCAGCGCGTCGATCCGTTCGATCATCCGGTCCCAGTCCAGCAGCAGATAGACCGAGACAACCGGAACGATCACGAAAAGCACCAGCAGGTTGACGACCGAGACGGCTGAGCCGACGAGGGATTCAAATAGCTCGATCCCCTTGCCCTGAAGGGTGCCTGCGATGGAGGCGATGGTTTGCTGCGCGCGGCTACCTTCGGTGAAGATCGACGGGAAGTGTTCCTGCGCAAAGTTGCGCAGATCGCGAAAGGCTTCGGGCAGAACCCGGATCAGATCGCTCAGCTGGTAGATCAGCGTCGGCACCACCACCAGCAGCAGCAGCATGAAGACCAGCATGGCGCCGATAGTAATCACCGCAGTTGCGGCGGTACGGCTGAGGCCTGCGGCCTCTAGTCGGTCGGCAATGGGGTCAATCAAATAGGCAATCGCCGCGCCCAGCACAAAGGGCAGCAGCACGTCGCCAAGCGCCCAGAGAACGATTGCGAAAACCACGGCGGCAACGCCCCAGTATTGAAACTGCTTCTTCGCCGGAAGTGCCATATGCCAAGCGCCTCTCTGAGATCTGTTTGCCAATCACCCCAGTCATTGCCCATGCGGTTGCCTCATGCAACAGCCAAGCAGCAAGTGCCGCCAAATGAGCGGTTGGATGGGGCAGGGGCGTTCCTGCGCGCTGTGCCTTAGTGGATGCGCACGCCCTGACGGGTCAGTTCACCTTGTACGGCGGCAATGTCCACCGCGTGCGGGCTGCAGGCGGATTTGACGGATAGTGCCGCGGCAACGCCCGCGCCCTGACCGGCCACTGCGCAACAGGCCATGTTGCGGGTGGCGGCATGGGCGACCTTGTCGCCGCCGATGGCGCGGCCCGTCACCAGCAGGTTTTCCACCCCTTTAGGCAGCATTGCGCGATAGGGAATCTGCATATAGCGCCCGGTGGTGGGCAGGATCAGGATGCCATAGCCGTCGATGAATTCCGGGTAGATGCCGATGGTGTCTTCGAACCGGCCCTGATTGCGGGTCTCATCCTCGGTCATGTTGTGATGGGCGTCGATCTTGCGGGTATCACGGATGCCGATGGTCATGCCGAAATTGCGCAGCCGTGCGCCTTCGCAGCCAGGCGTATAGGCCTTGAGCGCATTGATCGCGTGCATGGCCTGCTTGCGCCCTTCGATTTCAAAGCGGGTCATACTGTCCGGGTCGGTGCCGTCACAGCCTGCGAGATGCACCAGGTTCATATAGGTCATCTCACCACTGTCATGGACGGCCCCCCAGGTGCCCCCGATGGTATTGAGATGCGCCGGGATCAGCCCTTCGCGCAAGGCCTGCGCAAAAGGCTTGGCGAGGAAGGGAGAGAACATCTCATCCTCCTTGCCGGAGGTTTCCACCTCCCATTCCCCGGTGGACCAGTCCCGGTAGGTTTGCGGGTCTGCTTTGACGCCTTCCATGAACTTCTGCTTGTCGACGCCTGCAATGTGGAACATCACGCTTGCGGCCTGCATTTCCTCCACCGGTGTCTTGAGTGTGGGGGCGCCCATCATCTGCGCGATATCGGCATCTCCTGTCGCATCAATCACCCGCTGAGCCAGGATCGCCTCGCGCCCTGCCTTTGATTCGACGATCACGCCGGTGATCCGGTTGCCTTCGCGGATCGGGGCCACGAACATGCGGTGCAGCATCGGGTGAATGCCTGCTTCCTCGACCAGTCTATCGGCGACCAGTTTGAAGCCTTCGGCGTCCAGCTCGTATGACAGGGACTGGCTTTCCGGTACGGCAGCGTCCATCTCCTTGGCGCGTTCCTCGAATTCCCAGCCGATGCCACCAGCCTCAACCGTCTGCTCGTGCCGGTACCAGGCAAAACCTTCGACGCCGACAGCGGTGATATTGCCACCAAAGCAGCCGAACCGGTCCACCAGGGTCACATCGACCCCGCAGCGCGCTGCTGCCAGTGCCGCCGCCAGCCCGCCGGGGCCAGAGCCTACGACAAGCACATCGGTGCGATGTACGACGGGGATTTCCCGGGCGGGTTCGGTAATGGTGTCGCGCATCTGGGCCTCCGCAAAAAATTTGAACTAGCATTTACAAAACTGACCAGCGGTTCAAGTGGTTTCCGGGCTAATATCCGGTTTGACCGCTGCCGCCACTCCAAAGCCCGATTGCCTGAGGCGCGGCGATGGCTTAGACCGCTTGAAAACCCCTTTGAACGAATGAGAGCGACATGCGCCTGTCCCGTTACTTCCTGCCTGTTCTGAAAGAGACGCCTTCAGAGGCCCAGATCGTCAGCCACCGCTACATGCTGCGGGCCGGCATGATCAAACAGTCCGCCGCCGGGATCTATTCCTGGCTGCCGCTGGGCTTCAAGGTTCTGAAGAAAATCGAAGGCATCGTCCATGAGGAACAGATGCGCGCGGGCCATATCCCGGTGCTGATGCCCACCATGCAATCGGCAGACCTGTGGCGCGAAAGCGGCCGTTACGATGCCTATGGCGAAGAAATGCTGCGCATCACCGACCGGCACGAGCGCGACCTGTTGTTCACACCCACCGCCGAAGAGCTGATCACCGATATCTTCCGCAGCCATGTCAGCAGCTACAAAGACTTGCCGCTGACCATGTACCAGATCCAGTGGAAATTCCGCGACGAGATCCGCCCGCGTTTCGGCGTGATGCGGGGACGCGAATTCTACATGAAGGACGGCTATAACTTCGATCTGACTAAGGAAGACGCGCTGCACGCCTATAACCGTCATCTGGTCAGCTACCTACGCACCTATGAGCGCATGGGGTTGCAGGCGATCCCGATGCGCGCGGACTCTGGCCCCATTGGCGGCGATGACACGCATGAGTTCCTGGTGCTGGCCGACACCGGCGAGAGCGAAGTCTTCTACGACAGCGCGGTGACCGATATCCGCCTTGGTCAGCGTGACATCAATTACGACGATCACGACCAGTGCCGCGCAGTAATGGAAGAATTCACCGCGCTTTATGCCCGCACAGATGAAACCCACGACGCGGCGCTGTTCGACCAGATCCCGGCCGAACGCCAGCGCAGTGCTCGTGGTATCGAGGTCGGTCAGATCTTCTACTTCGGCACCAAATATTCCGAACCGATGGGGGCCACGGTGCAAGGCCCCGATGGCAAATCCATCCCCGTACACATGGGCAGCCATGGCATCGGTGTTTCCCGTCTGGTTGGCGCGATCATCGAAGCAAGCCACGACGACAAGGGTATCATCTGGCCCGAAGGCGTGACCCCGTTCCACTGCGGTATCGTCAACCTGAAGCAAGGCGACGAAGAAGCCGACGCGGCCTGTGACAAGATCTATGCCGCGCTGACTGCGGTTGGTCTTGACCCGCTGTATGACGACCGCAAGGAGCGCGCGGGCGGCAAATTCGCCACCATGGACCTGATCGGTCTGCCCTGGCGTATTACGGTCGGTCCGCGCGGGCTGAAGAACGGCGTGGTGGAACTCACCTCGCGCCGGACTGGCGAAAGCGTGGAACTGCCCCCGGAAGACGCCGTGAAAAGGATCGCCGAGATCTACGCCGAGCACGCCTCGGGCCGCGGCTTCTGAGCGGCGGCGCGCAGAGGGTTAAGGCCCCAGGCTGAAACCTCCAAACGCGGGACTGAAATGGAAAAGGGGGGCAGTGATGCCCCCCTTTTTGTATCAATCGCCATTCCTACAGGACGTTGCGCAGCAAACCGAAAAGCTTGCTGCGCACGCGTGCTTAGAGGAAGTCGAAGTTTGCTGCGCTCAGCTCATCAAAGGTCACACCCTTGATTACCAGCGCATCGCCTTCTCCGAAGTCGAGGATGGTGCGGTTGCCGTGGTCGGTGGCCAGACCGCTCAGATCGTCAAAGCTTTCGACGCCTTCGATGTGCAGCGCGATCGTGTCTTCGTTCGCATCGAAGCCAATGATGCGGTCACGGTCGTAGCCAGTTTGGAACACAAAGAGGTCCGCATCGTGGCCGCCGTTCATGCGGTCACGGCCAGCGCCACCGTCCAGCACGTCGCTGCCCTTGTTGCCTTTCAGGATGTCGCGACCTGCGCCACCGTCCAGAGTGTCGCTACCGCTACCGCCTTTCAAGATGTCGCGACCTTCGCCGCCGGTCAGCATGTCGTTGCCGCTGTTGCCGATCAGGACATCGTTGCCCTCGCCGCCGTCCAGCTCGTCCCAGCCGCCACGGCCGATCAGAACGTCACGGCCACCGGCGCCGTTGACCAGATCATCCACGGAGGAACCACGGAAGAAGTCAAAACCATTGGAGCCTTCTGTCACAGCGTATTCGTTGATGTGGATGTCAGCGATTTGCGCGCCGTCACGGGTGAAGTCTGCTGCAACCGCGTCGATGTGTTCGCCAAGCGCGTTGGTGCCGCCTAGGATGTTGCCTTCGCCTTCGGGCAGGAAACCTTCATGCGAGCCGACCACGCCACCTTCGGTGGTGCCGGTGTTGGCAGCCATCTGGCCCAGGAGCGGCACTTCTTCTGCGATCTCGGAGTTCACTTCGGTGCCCGCATCCAGCACGTCGCTGCCTGCAAAGGAGATGTTTTGCTCGCCCATGAAGTGGCCGTTTTCGTCGAACAGTTGCAGCGAGTCTGCGGTGCCGACAAAGGCGTCGTTCGAGGGGATGACCATTGCGGCCAGCGACAGGTGACCGTTGGAGGAACCATCAACGGAGAATTCTGCGGTTGCGGTTTCGCCCGGTGCCAGAATCGGCGGGGTGCCTGCACCCAGCACTGCGCCAGTTACGGCATCCGCGTCTGCGGCCACAACCGCTTCGTTTGCCGGAGCGAAGTTACCGTCTTCGGCCAGGGCTTCCAGAGCAGCCGATGCAGCTTCGCCGGTGTTGTAGAGGTCAAAGCTGCCGTCGTGGGCGGCGAACCAGAAAGGGGTCGTGTAGGTGCCGCCGTGGGCAGAGGTGTTGGTTGCGACGATGCGAAGATCGGTCATTGAGTTATCCTCAGTTTGAATTGAAGTTTGCGCACTTTCTGGGGGAATTGTGGAGATGCCAAGGGGGGGCTCCCTCACAGTCTCTGACGTCGCTGTGATCCTGGGGGTAAAGTCACGAAATGGTTACTTTGTGGGTATTTAAAATAAAAAAAACGAAAAATTAACGTTTCAGGCGAAATTTTGGCGCCGATGTATTCGGACATATTTGAGGAACGTCTGAACAACGTCTTCGGCTGCGCCGATGTTGCCGCTTGAGGGCAGTTTGGGGCGGTTGAGGCGTCATTTCCAGCGATTTTCGCCCCGTCTTGGCCGCCTGAGCGGCGGTTTGGCCGA
>NZ_JBDOQR010000113.1:0-7878 GCF_039839315.1 Phaeobacter sp. CAU 1743
CCGCATTGGAAAAACACCGCGACCCACAAAATGATGCGCTGGTTGACCCGTTGGATCAAGCCGCATAACCATGAAATCCGCAGCGTCGCCCGAAACGCTTTTCAACATCGTTCGGGACATTCCCGCCCGCATTCCTATGACTAGTGTTCGGGGCCTACTCCGCACACTGGCGGCAGATGATCGGGGCGCCATTGCTATCCCTCTGGCAATCCTGTTCCCACTTCTCATCGGGATCGTCGGCCTTGCTGTCGAATATGGCGCCTGGCAGGTCAGAAAAACCACTTTGCAAAACGTTGCGGATACCGCAGCCTATTCGGCAGCTATCGATCTGGTGCAGGGGATGCCGACGAGTACCGTCGCGCAGACACTGGAGAGGATATCCGGCTTGTCCCTTTCTGCGACGGGCTACCCACAGCTCAGCTATGCGACACCTCCGGCAACCGGCCCATATGCGGGTCAACAAGGATACGTCGAAGTCGTGATCGTCGATCAGGCAACGCGTTACTTGTCCAAACTCTTGTCGCCAGAGGTTGTGACGATCAGGGTTCGATCGGTTGTGCAATACGGTGGCGACTACGTCATAGCATGCGCCTTGGCTCTTTCGGATGATGAAGATGGCGCCATCGAAATCAGCGGCAACGCCACTGCCTATTTCAACGGCTGTTCTCTGGCCGTCAATTCTGTCTCGGACAGGGCATTCTACATGAATGGCGGTACAGTCACGGTTGAGGCAGGCTGCATCGATTCCGTCGGAGGGGTCGATTATACCTCGAACCTGACGTTGACAGACTGTCCGGCACCGCGCGCCCTGCAACCAAGAACCATAGATCCCTACGAGGGGGTAGACATCCCCGATCCCAACCTCATCTACGACTGCACCGCCGGCGGCATCTTCAGCGATACCGTTATTTCGGCCGGGCCGAACATGGTAGCGGGCTACCCGTACAAGTGTTTCTCCAGTGCGGTCAAGCTGCAGGGGAACGTGGCCTTTGATCCTGGTCTATATATTTTCAAGAACGGCGACCTTACCATGGGCGCAAACTCCGTCATCTCGGGTGATAACGTGACATTTCTTCTGGGGGCCTCCTCGGAGACGTCGATCAGTGGCACATCAGAGCTTCATTTGACTGCTACGCGCACGGGAGAGCTGGCAGGCATCCTATTCGTTGGTCAGCGTGGGGGCACGCAGATGACCCATACCTTCAACGGCAACGCACTGTCGGAGATTGATGGTGTTTTCTATTTTCCAAAAGATGAATTTTCATTCTCGGGAAACTCTTCTGCCGGATCGACCTGTGTTCAGTATATCGGGAATAGGATTTCTGTTTCAGGCAATACGAACCTGCAAGTGGGATGCGAACCTACCAATAGCCAGCAGATCTTGACTCACGTCGAAATTAGTTTGCGGGAATGACAGGTCTAACTGGTCGGCTTTGTCAAAGGTAAACGATGGGGGGTCGCCGGGAATTTGAGCAGGACGGAGGAACGCAAAAGCCAACACGAGACTGGTTCGGTAGAACCATCATTGACGCAGATGCGCCTCAGAGTGTGTGTAAGCGAATTGAACCCGATCTACGTCGCGTCGAACAAACGACTGCACCTGATCACAGGTTCAAACTGGCCTGCTCCCTTAAAAACCACCACTATGTGAGAAGTCGTTATGGCTTACATTAGAACAACTATTTTCAAGTTGGGAAAGAAACATGACGTAAATTTCGCATGATATGTGGGCCAGCTCGCTGCCGTGAGCTAGCCCACTACTGGCAACATTTGGTTGAATGGTATGTAAAAACTCCATTCCTTGCCGCTGAAATGAGCGGCACTGGGGGGCCAAAATACCAGTAGTTTATGGTCCCAGAATTTGTCTGATAAGGGAATGTATCTTATGAGATAAAATTAATTCCTTGGATATAACCAATACCCAAACGATAAGTATAACCCCGCCGTTCGGCATTCTCACCATATCAGCAACTTTAGCCCTCAGTCGGTCTGAGCTGATCATTTTCGACCTGCTTGGTTGAGCGCGCTTACGATTGCAACGAGTTTTCTTGCGACTTCGGTGATGACGGCCTCGTGTTGTTTTCCAGCGGGGCGTAGGCGAACTGCGAAGGTCTTCGGGAATGGTATATGATCGCTGATAACGGAAGCGAACTTAATCATCACGTGATTTAGCAGTTGCCGCCAACTGCCAATGGCGCGGTTGCCATCCATCACGCCGCCGTTGTGGGCAATCGTGGCAAGCCACCTGATCGAAGCCGCCATCCTCGTGAAGAGGTACGACTTGAGTTGCGCGTTGCGGTGTGCCTTTGCAATGCAGGCTGGAATGTTGCCGCGCGTAGTGCGGAGCCTGCCTATTGTTAGGCAGAAATCGAACGTCAAACCTCCAGCTCACGTTCTGGAGCGGCTATATTTCTGCCGCTCCAGAGTGTCTCTCATAACTCTCGTTTCAGATTAGAAGTCGAGGTTGTACGCCATTCCAACGCCAGGGCGACCGTCTTGCGTCACTCGCGCAGCTCCTTCGAGGGCGCCCGCCGCGAGCGCCTGTGTGAAGGAGAGCGACACACCATAGCTGTCGCGGGAGCGGGTGTGTTCCCCAGTCAGCGCCAGTTCATAACGGCTGGCGCTGGCTGCGACCTCGTGTGCAAGGCGCAGATCCAACCCATACCCACATTCGGTGTGCTGCTGGCCGATGGCCCGCTCGCACAACAGGCGGGGAGCAGCCATGAGCGTCGCGGGGCGACCGGGCAGAAGATCGTCGAACTGCAACTCGGAGAAAAGCTTGAGCCCCGAGACAGAGGATAGACGAAGGCCGGTGGCATCAGAGATGGCCCCCTGACTGACCGCTACCTCCACAGAGCCACCCGGAGACCAAGCCACATCCAGCCCGACCCGCGGTGTCAGCGGGTAATTGCCCAGGTGGGTTTGCCCCGATAGGGCAACCCCCATGAACAGGGCCGTATAGTCGTAGTGACCTGTTGCAGATATCACTCCGCCCACCCGGCCGAAGGCAAGGTCGAACCGATGCCGTCCGGCAGCCGCACCAAAGTAGTAGTCGAGGAACAAATTGCTGTCGAAGCGTCTGGCTCCGTACAGACCTGCATTCAGACCAAAGCCACGGATGGTGCCATCGGCGAGTCCGGAGACATCATTTGAGGTTGCGTATGCGCCCAGGAACCACCCGGACAAATGGTCGTCGCTTATGAAGCGTTCGCTGCGTTTGGACAACTGGAACATACTTTGGTTCATGCCGTTGCTGTTGCGCAGGTGGCTGAAGCTACCCGATAGAATGGTCCAGCCATCGCGCGCGCAATTTCGCCGCTCCTGCAAATAGTTGCCATCAATGCTGCCGCTCGAACCGTTTATATCGACATTCATGCCATCATCAGTCGTGACGGTGTCCGCACAGGTGGCATCGGTGATCAGACGGCCTGACGAAACCACTCTGATCCGGTTTTCCGTGTCACCCTCGGTCCCGGCCTCGCCGCCCGGGAGCCGGAAAGGCAGGGCCTGCAGGCGCTCACGGATGATGCCCCTCTGGCGCAGGCCCGCGATGACGCTGTTGGCGCGTGCCTGGCTCAAGTCGTAACCATCTCGCGGGCCGGAGGCGGGATCTACGTAGCCATGCACAGCGAAAGCGATTTCTTCGCAGCGTTCCATGACCCGCGCGACCCTATCAAGGGTTTGGTCGGCCTCTTTCGGCAGCTTTGCCGAGCCTGTTGCAAAGGACACCGGCTGCCGCTTGAAGATCCGGTCTACCTCGGCTGCACAGACCGTGTGGCTATTCATCCTAAGCCGGGCCAGCGCGTTCTTTGCATAGCCAGACATGATCTGCCCCTGCTGCGTCATGGTCGCGGCAAGATCGTCCTCCAGCACCTGAAGCAGGTCTTCCTCAATCTCCTTGAACAGGCGCCCGAGGGGGATGTGGTTATTGACGATCTGGCGCGAGTTCGCACCGATCAGGAATCTGGTGAAGTATTTCCGGGTCTGCGCTGCTGTCGGTACGCTGTCATAGGGCACAACTTCGTACACATCAGTCGCCGGTGTGCCCGGATTCAGCACTCCCTGTTCACGCCCCTCGGGCGCGGGCTCGCTCATATAGCCGGGCGCGCCGGTGATCTGAATCTGGAACTCCCGCCCTGCCAGCGTGGTACAGGAGACGGCCAAATCGAACCGATAGCGGCCATCACTTCCGGTCGTCTGGGGCTGTTGCCCAGCTGGGAAGCAGGAGGCTGGCAGCACCGTACCGGTGGCATCCGCGAACTGCAGCGAGACCCCCGAAATCGGGCTGAGAGTATCGGTGTCATACACGACGCCCCGCGGGTCGATGAAGAGTATGCTGATCTCCGCCGTCTGAGGTATGCCTGCCAGGTTCTCGACATAATAGCGAACACTCGCGCTCGATCCGGTGAAGCCAGGTTCGGGCGTAAAGGTCACCTCGCCGGTTTGCGTATCGACCGACCAGCTTCCCTCACCAGGTACGGTCAGGCTGGAAACAGGGTTGTTGTTGTCATCAAGGAGACGGACGGAAGAGGCAACCAGTTGCCCTGCGTTGCCATCCGCATCATTCAGAAGCGGATTCACTGTCACTGGCCCGCTGGGATCCTGGCCAACAATCTCATCGTTTTCAGCCACGAGATCGTCAGAGGTGGCCACCCCAAGATAATCGATCAGGACCTCGGCAGGATTCGACACCGGAACATTCGAGGAGGTGATGACATATTCCACCGCGGTTGGGTCGCCAAAATAGCCCGCCGCCGGTGTGAAGCGGATCTTGTTGTTGACGCCGACCTTCCAGACACCTTCTCCGGCCACCGTCATCTCCGTGACAAATGCCCCGTCATCGGTCACCAACATAACGGTCGGTGTCATGGCAGAAGCGTAGCTGTCATTTTCGAGCACGGCGACTTTTCCGGGTTGGCCGAGTTGATTGCCATAACTGGCATCGTTGCGCGCCAGAGGCTGAAGCAGGGAAACCGTCGGATCATCACCCGCGTCACCGGTGCCGGTCACCCCGTCATCGGTCACGTCTGTCACTGCCTCTCCGGTCGGCGGTGTGCCGGAAACCGTGGCTGAGTTCGACAATCCGCCCGCATCGATATCCGCTTCGGTCAACACATAGGTTGCCGTGAAGGACGCAAACTCACCGGGGGCAAGCGTACCGCTGTGTTCCGGAACTAGGGTGAAATCCGAAGCGGAGAAACCAGTCACCGTCGTCAGGTTTGTCACCCCTCGGCTGAGAGTGTCACTTTCAATGCCGACATTTGTCAGGGTCACGTTGCCGCTGTTTGTTGCGGTGATGGTGTAGGTCAAGACATCCCCGGCGCTCATGCCACCTGAAGCGTCCGTATCAGAGCTCAGCACCACGGTTTTCACGCCATTGATCGACGCTGTGCCTTCAAGATCCACCACGGTCGGCGTGTCATTGTCGCCCGCCGTGCCAGAGGTATCGCTCACGTCATCGGTGCCCGAGGGGCTCGAGCCGGTCGCAACCGCCGTGTTACTCACCCCGCCCGCGTCGATATCCGCCTGCGTCAGGGTGTAGACCGCCGTGAAGGTTGCACTGTCGCTGGCACCCGGCGCCAGCGTCGCAATCGGACCGCCGGACACGGTCACTTTCTCATCCGACAGCGCGATACCGGTCACGGTCTGCGTCCCGGTGTTCGTCACCGTGAAGCTGTAGGCAATGGTGTCGCCCGCGCTCACACCATCCGTGCCGTCGTCATCGCGCAGCTGTGCCGTCTTCACCAGGCTGAGCGACACTGTGCCTCCAAGATCCACCACGGTCGGCGTGTCATTGTCGCCCGCCGTGCCCGAGGTATCGCTCACGTCATCGGTGCCCGAGGGGCTCGAGCCGGTCGCAACCGCCGTGTTGCTCACCCCGCCCGCGTCGATATCCGCCTGCGTCAGAGTGTAGACCGCCGTGAAGGTTGCACTGTCGCTGGCACCCGGCGCCAGCGTCGCAATCGGACCGCCGGACACAATCACTTTCTCATCCGACAGCGCGATACCGGTCACGGTCTGCGTCCCGGTGTTTGTCACCGTGAAGCTGTAGGCAATGGTGTCGCCTACGCTCACACCATCCGTGCCATCGTCATCGCGCAGCTGTGCCGTCTTCACCAGGCTGAGCGACGCTGTGCCTTCAATGTCCACCACGGTCGGCGTGTCATTGTCGCCCGCCGTGCCCGAGGTATCGCTCACGTCATCGGTGCCCGAGGGGCTCGAGCCGGTCGCAACCGCCGTGTTGCTCACCCCGCCCGCGTCGATATCCGCCTGGGTCAGAGTGTAGACCGCCGTGAAGGTTGCACTGTCGCTCGCACCCGGCGCCAGCGTCGCAATCGGACCGCCGGACACGGTCACCTTATCATCCGACAGCGCGATATCGGTCACGGTCTGCGTCCCGGTGTTTGTCACCGTGAAGCTGTAGGCAATGGTGTCGCCTGCGCTCACACCATCCGTGCCGTCGTCATCGCGCAGCTGCGCCGTCTTCACCAGGCTGATCGACGCTGCGCCTCCAAGATCCACCACGGTCGGCGTGTCATTGTCGCCCGCCGTGCCAGAGGTATCGCTCACGTCATCGGTGCCCGAGGGGCTCGAGCCGGTCGCAACCGCCGTGTTGCTCACCCCGCCCGCGTCGATATCCGCCTGCGTCAGAGTGTAGACCGCCGTGAAGGTTGCACTGTCGCTGGCACCCGGCGCCAGCGTCGCAATCGGACCGCCGGACACGGTCACTTTCTCATCCGACAGCGCGATACCGGTCACGGTCTGCGTCCCGGTGTTTGTCACCGTGAAGCTGTAGGCAATGGTGTCGCCTGCGCTCACACCATCCGTGCCGTCGTCATCGCGCAGCTGTGCCGTCTTCACCAGGCTGAGCGACGCTGTGCCTTCAATGTCCACCACGGTCGGCGTATCATTGTCGACCGCCGTGCCCGAGGTATCGCTCACGTCATCGGTGCCCGAGGGGCTCGAGCCGGTTGCAACCGCCGTGTTGCTCACACCGCCCGCGTCAATATCCGCCTGGGTCAGAGTGTAGTCGGCCGTGTAAGTCACGCTCTCACCTGGGGCAAGCTCGCCCGTCGTGCCGGGCCAGCTGCCCGCCGTCGGCCCGCTGCCCAGTGTCAGCTCCGTCGACTCCGCATCGAGCCGCGTTAGCGTGTCATCGGACAGCGTCACGCTGCTCAGCGTCACGTTGCCCGCGTTCGTCACCACGATCGACCAGCTAAGCGCGTCACCCTCGGCGGTGTTGCCGGAGGTCTCCGTCTTCACAACCGTCAGCTCCGGCGACGGGGCCAGAGTCTGCACCAGCGGATCGTTCGTCGGGTCGCTATCCTCATCCTCCCCACTGTCCTGGGCGGGATTGCCGTCGCCGTCCGAGGTCCCCGTGACATCCGTATCCGTGGGGTCTTGGGCGGTCACCGCGGCGGTGTTCAGCACCTGCCCCGCGTCGATATCGGCCTGCGTCACCGCGTAGTCGTAGCTGTAGGTCCAAGTCTCGCCCGGCTCCAGAACGTCGTCTGCCGTCACCTCGCCCGTCACGGTCACATCGGACGCCGTCAGCGTCACCGGCGAGCCGCTCGCAAGCGGATCCGTCAGCTCAACCGTGTCCAGCGCAACGTTGCCCGTGTTCTCGATCGCCACCGCATAGGTGATCGTGTCGCCCGGATTCCAGACCGTATCTCCGGCGCCGCCCGCAACCGTCAGATCCGTCGAACTCACAGACTTCGTCACCGTCAGCTCCGGCGAGGCGGGAGGCAAGGTCGTGTCTCGGAGTTGGTGGAAATTTGAAGGCGGCGTAATCTCCGGGTGAACATCCACCCACCCAACCGGCGGCAGCAACCGCCAGGGAGATCACGCCATGACCAAGAATACCTATACTTCCAG
>NZ_JBDOQR010000114.1:0-7690 GCF_039839315.1 Phaeobacter sp. CAU 1743
CCTCACGGGCATGCTGGCTGCGGGTGAGTTCGGTCCAGGCCATCGTGGTCTCCGTTCAGTGTCGTACCCGAACAGAAACACAACCTCCTGAACTCACTCAATTAGTTTCAAATCGGGCTCTCAGACAGGACATTGTCTGCCTCAACGATGGCGCGCTTACCTTCCGCCTCGGCCAGCATGTCGTTCTTCTTGGCCTCGGCGCGGATGTTGAGTGCATCGGCTTCGGCCTGCGCCTCTTCACGGCGCGCTTCGGCGCGGTCGGCGGCGGCTTCCTTCTCCGCCTGGGCGGCCAGACGAATGCCGGTGGCCTGACGTTCCGCCTCGCGCGTAGCTTCGATCAGAACGATCTGCTTCTGACGCTCGGCCTCTGCCACCTGGCGGGCGGTTGCCACCGCTTCGGTCGCCTTGGTCGCCTCGGCGCGGGCCAGATCCGCCGAGGCCCGGGCGCGGCTTTCCTCTTCGGATTTCTGCGCGATGATGATCTGGCGCTCCTGTTCAGCGACCTCCAACTCCCGCTCCTTGGAAATTTCGGCCTCGCGGATCTTGCGCTCGCGTTCGATGTCGGCGGCGCGAATGGCCTCTTCCCGTGCGATCCGGGCGCGTTCGGTTTCACGCACGCTGTCCTCAGTCCGGGCGGCAATCTCGGCCTCTTGCGCCACACGCAGGGTTTCCACCTTCTGCTTTTGCTCGATCCGGGCCTGTTCTTCGTCCTGTTCGATCAACAGCTTATGACGCTCAGCCTCCATCGCGGCGCGGCGCACGGCGACATCTGCCTCTGCATCAATCTGGGCGCGTTCTTTCTTCGAGGGCGCAATCACCTCGGCCAGCCTGCGCATACCCACCGCGTTAAAAGCGTTGTTTTCATCAAGTGCTTCAAACGGGGTCTGGTCCAGCGCCGTCAAAGAGACGGATTCCAGCGACAGACCGTTCTTGAGCAAATCCTCGGAAACCGCATTCTGCACTTCCTGAACGAAGTCAGCGCGGTTCTCATGCAGGCCATCCATGGTCATCTGGGCAGCCACGGCGCGCAAACCATCGATCAGCTTACCCTCGATCATTTCTCGCAGCTGCTCCACATCGAAGGTCCGGCTGCCAAGGGTCTGAGCCGCACGGGCGATCCCTTCTGTTGTGGCCATGACCGAGACGTAGAATTCCACCCCCACATCGACGCGCATCCGGTCCTGGGTGATCAATGCCGCCTCGCCGTCGCGCTTCACCTCAAGGCGCAGGGTCTTCATGTTGACCGGGCTGACCTCATGCAACAGGGGCACAACGATCGTGCCACCATCCATGATCACCTTTTTGCCGCCAGCCCCTGTTTTCACAAGACTGATCTCGCGGGTAGAGCGCCGGTAGAGGCGACCAATAACAAGCCCGAACAGGGCAAGAAAAATAATTACGGTAACAACAACAATCAACAGAAACTCAAACTCCATTGAGAAACCTCCCTGTGGGACAAAAGTTAGAATTTTATCGTCAAGCTTATTCGGAGACGGCAACAAGCACGTAACTCCCCCTGCGCCGATCCCGGATCACCAGAACCTCGGTGCCCTGAGCGATGGTATCGCCATCTTTCAGAGGTTCGGCGCGCAAGTAGTGGGCATTGCCATAGCCATCCATGACTCGCACCTCAGCCGGGCGCCCCCTGGCGGCGGTGCCTTGGGTGACAATACCGCGGCGGCGGCCCAGATTGCGCTCGGACAGTGCCTCGGTTTCGGTCTGCGGCAAGACGCGGGCAAACGCAGCCCCAAAAACCCGTGCGAACCAAAAGGCAAAGGCGCCTGCTGGAATGGCTGCGCCCCAAGCCGGGGCAAGCAGCCCAAAGAGCGAGGACAGCGCCACCTGCAAGCCCATACCCGAAAGGCCAAAGCCGAGCAAAATAGCCCCAAGCCAGATCACCGTCGGCATGCGGCCCAGCCCCAGCCAGGATGCCAGGCCTGTCGGGGTCGAAACACCTGCATCTGCAGGTGCATCAGGTGCCAGTTCCAGATCCAGTTCTGCATCTGGCAGGTCCAGATCCGCAGCATCAATGCCCTCAACCCCGCCCAGTTCCGCACCATCCAGATCAAGATCGAAGTCGCCGACATCGCCCGCATCGATATCCAGATCTGCATCGTTGTCAGCGCCGATCAGGCTCCCGCCCAAGAGCAAGGCCACCAATTCCAGCACCATCAAGCCGGTCAGCAGCGCAAACGCCAATGTGAACGGGGCAAAGGCTCCGTCGAGCAAAAATTGCAGCATGTAGAAACGGACCTCACAAATCAGGATCACAAAGTATGCAGTAGTATACAATGAATATGGGAAGGGTTATTGACCGTTTCAATCCCGCACCCTGTACAACCTGAGGGTACGATGGCCGGGGACCGTTTGATACTCAAGAAAAACCTTGAACATGTTTCGACTTCTGTTGGATTTCGCGCGAATGGCACAGGCGGGGTTTCCGCCACCCGCGCCATGCGATAGAGGGTCAGGCAAAGCGACATGTGGATGGATGGTATGGAACGCATTCTGATTACCTCGGCGATCCCTTACATCAATGGGATCAAACATCTGGGCAACCTCGTGGGCAGCCAGCTGCCTGCCGATCTTTACGCGCGCTATCAGCGTGGCCGCGGCAACGAGGTAATGTTCCTCTGCGCCACCGACGAGCATGGCACCCCGGCTGAGCTGGCCGCCGCCAAGGCAGGCAAGCCGGTCGCGGAATACTGCGCCGAGATGCACGAGGTTCAGGCCGAAATCGCCAAGGGGTTCTGCCTCAGCTTCGATCACTTCGGGCGCTCTTCCAGCCCGCAGAACCACGCGCTGACCCAGCATTTCGCGGGCAAGCTGGCCGAGGCCGGGCTGATCCGTGAAGTGGTGGAGAAACAAGTCTATTCCAACGCCGATGGCCGTTTCCTGCCCGACCGCTATATCGAGGGCACCTGCCCCAACTGCGGGTTCGAGAAGGCGCGCGGCGACCAGTGCGAGGAATGCACCAAACAGCTCGATCCCACCGATCTGATCAATCCGCGCTCGGCCATCTCCGGCTCCACCGATCTGGAAGTGCGCGAGACCAAGCACTTGTACCTGTGCCAGTCCGCGATGAAGGATCAGCTGGACGCCTGGATCGACAGCAAGGCCGACTGGCCCGTCCTGACGACCTCCATCGCCAAGAAATGGCTGCACGATGGTGACGGCTTGCAGGACCGCGGCATCACCCGCGATCTTGACTGGGGCATCCCGGTCAAGAAGGGCGACGAAGACTGGCCCGGCATGGAAGGCAAGGTCTTCTACGTCTGGTTCGATGCCCCCATCGAATACATCGCCTGCGCCAAGGAATGGGCCGACGCCCATGGCAAAACCGATGCGGACTGGGAACGCTGGTGGCGCACCGACAAGGGCGCCGAAGATGTGAAATACGTCCAGTTCATGGGCAAGGATAACGTCCCCTTCCACACGCTGTCCTTCCCGGCAACGATCCTCGGCTCGGGTGAGCCGTGGAAGCTGGTCGATCACCTGAAGTCGTTCAACTACCTGAACTATGACGGCGGCCAGTTCTCCACCAGCCAGGGGCGCGGTGTCTTCATGGATCAGGCGCTGGAGATCCTGCCCGCCGACTACTGGCGCTGGTGGCTGCTGAGCCACGCACCAGAAAGCAGCGATTCCGAATTCACCTGGGAGAACTTCCAGCAATCGGTGAACAAGGATCTGGCGGATGTCCTGGGCAACTTCGTTTCCCGTATCACCAAATTCTGCCGTTCCAAGTTCGGCGAGGAGGTTCCGGCGGGCGGCGAATACGGCGAACAGGAAACCGCCCTGATCGAGGAACTGACCACCCGCCTGCGCGCTTACGAGCAGCAGATGGGCGCGATGGAGGTGCGCAAATCGGCGCAGGAGCTGCGCGCGATCTGGGTTGCGGGCAATGAATACCTGCAATCAGCCGCGCCCTGGTCCGTGTTCAAGGAAGACCCCGAGCGCGCCGCGGCGCAGGTGCGTCTGGGCCTCAACCTGATCCGGTTCTATGCCGTGCTCAGCGCACCCTTCATTCCGCAGGCCAGTGCCAAGCTGATGGAAGCCCTCAACTCCAGCGACGACAGCTGGCCCAGCGATGTGGCAGCCGCCCTTTCGGCCCTGCCCGCCGGGCATGGCTTCACCGTGCCGGATGTTCTGTTCGCAAAGATTGCAGACGAGCAACGCGAAGACTGGCAGGAACGGTTCTCGGGCACCCGCGACTAAGCCAGTCGTCCAATCTATCAAATGTCAGAGGCCGCCCATTGGGCGGCCTTTTTTGCATCCACTCTCGCCTCAGCGACTCGCCCCCCCTTGCGTCAGGCCTCTGCTCGCGCGGCGCCATGTTCCAGCCTTGGCGGACGCTTTGCAGCAACAGAACGCAAGAAAACCGCAATTTCCCCTAGGCTTTGGAAACAATCCACACCGAGGCGAGCCGTCCGGCGCAAATTTCCGAGTAAAAAAGTCGGATTGACAAAGATGAGTAAATAAATCAGGTATGAGCCATATCCAGCCAACCTGACGCAGTTCAGGCCAGCCCGAACGAACCGAGACAACCACATTGCGTCATCATGTCGAACATCGCTTCTGGCTCCGCGCCCACCGCATCCGAACCTGACCACGAGGACAGCCTGTCCCAGATCTGGCTCGAAGTTTTTGCGCGTTCCGGCACCCTTTCGGGGTTCTGCCTGGAATGGCTTCTGGACCGGACCGAATTCGACAGGGCGGATTTCAGAAATGGGCACTCATCATGAACCAGATTACATCTGATCCCGTGGCCACCACCGCCACGACGGAAGCATTCCCCACCTATCACGCCGAAGACCTGACGCGCGGCGGTATTCAGGCGCGTATTCTGCTGAACGGCCAGATCTACAGCCTGCGCATCACCCGCGCCGGCAAGCTGATCCTGACGAAATAAAATCCGGGCTCACCGCAGCCTAGGCGCCACCTGCGCACCCCCCCCTCATTCGACCGAACCAAGCAAGGATAATCCCGATGAAATCGCTGTTTCTCACCGGAACCGCACTCACAGCCCTCGCCATGGGCGGCTCTGCCGCAGTGGCCGCACCTGCGGCCCCCGAAAAAGGCGCGGTTCTGACCACCTACGCCGATATCGCCCAGGCGACTTATCAGGACAGCCTGACCACCGCCCAGCGCCTGAAGGCCGCCGTTGATGCGCTGGTGGCCGAGCCCTCGGCCGAAGCCCTGCAAGCCGCCCGCACCGCCTGGCTGGCAGCACGCGTGCCCTATCAGCAATCCGAGGCCTTCCGGTTTGGCAATGCCATCGTCGACGACTGGGAAGGCAAGGTGAACGCCTGGCCGCTGGATGAGGGGCTGATCGACTATGTGGACGCCTCCTATGGCGGCCCGTCGGATGAAAACGCGCTGGCGGCGCTGAACGTGATCGCGAATCCCGCGTTTGAGCTGTCAGGTCAGACCATCGACACCAGCGACATCACCCCCGCGTTGCTGGAAGACACCCTGCACGAGGCGGACGGCGTCGAAGCCAACGTGGCAACTGGCTATCACGCCATCGAATTCCTGCTTTGGGGCCAGGATCTGAATGGCACCGACCACGGCGCGGGCAACCGCCCCTGGACCGATTACGCCAATGGCGAGACCTGCACCGGCGGCAACTGTGACCGGCGCGGCGCCTACCTGCAGGCCGCAACCGAACTGTTGGTCTCCGATCTGGACTGGATGGCCGCACAATGGGCCGAGGGTGGCGCCGCCCGCGCCGAATTGATGGCCGATGAAGGCGCAGGCATCGTCGCCATGCTGACCGGCATGGGATCGCTCTCCTACGGTGAACAGGCCGGTGAGCGGATGCGCCTTGGCCTGATGCTGAATGACCCTGAGGAAGAGCACGACTGCTTTTCCGACAACACCCACAACAGCCACTATTACGACGGTCTGGGCGTGCAGAACGTCTATCTGGGTGAATACGTGCGGGTGAATGGGGAACTGGTCTCCGGCGCCTCGCTGTCTGATCTTGTCGCCGCAGCCGATGCCGATCTGGACGCGGAACTGCGCGGCAAGCTGGCCGACACCATGCAGGCACTGGGCCGGATCAAGACCGCTGCCGAGGCCGGTTTTTCCTACGACCAGATGCTGGAACAGGGCAATGCCGCAGGCGAAGCGCTGGTGATGGGCGGTGTGAACGGTCTGATCGACCAGACCCGTTCGATCGAACGCGCGGTTGCGACGTTGCAACTGACCGACGTCGAATTCGAAGGCTCCGACTCGCTCGACAACCCGGGCGCCGTCTTCCAATAACTCAAAAAATCACCGGGCGGCCCAGCCGACAACCGCAGCCAGATACGCCGCCCGGTATCCAAATATCAGGACAGTACTATGAACAAGACTCTGGCTGCGGCGCTGGCTTTCGGCGCCCCTTTCGTGTTTTCCGCAACGGCGGCACAGGCCGAATTCACCTGGGAAGGTGAAATCGAAATCGGCAACGAGCAGATCATCTCTTCGGATGTTGCTGCAAACGAAATCCGCGACACCTAAGCAACCATCACCGCCACCGGCACCTATACTTTCGGCAATGGCGTTTCGCTGTTCTCGACCCTCACCGCCGAAAGCGTGACTGACGCCACTGCCGACCGCAGCTTTGACGACATCGGTCTTTATGTCGAAGAGATCGGCCTCAGCTTTGGCATCGGCGAAGCAACCACCGTCTCAATTGGTAAACTCCACCCCGTGTTCGGCACCGCATGGGACGATGCAGCGGGTTTCTTTGGCGGCACCCTGGCCGAAGATTATGAACTCGCCGAACAGATCGGTGTCCTGGCTGATGTAGAGCTCAATGGCGCGGGCACCCTGTCCTTTGGCGTCTTCTATGCGGATGACACCGGTCTCAGCCGTTCGGCCTGGTTCGACCGGGGCCGTAATACCGCCGCTGCGGGCGGCGCAGGCAACACCGGCGAGCTGGACAACTTTGCCATCCAATGGGCGCATAGCGTCGGCGCAACCCGGTTCCATATTGGCGCCCGCCATCTGAGCGCAAGCGCTGGCAATGTGGATGACGAACAAGGCTTCGTCGCCGGTATCGGCCATTCCTTTGCAGACGGCTTTGATGTCTTCGCAGAGGTTGCCTCCTTCTCCAACTTTGGCGGCGGCGCGGATGACGCCACCTATGCCACGCTGAACGCGGCCTACGGCATTGACCAATGGACCCTGTCCGGCACCCTGGCCCACCGTGATCTGGACAGCGCAGGCGACACCGATCTGATCTCGGTTGGCGCGGATTACGAATTCCAGAACGGCATGATCCTGTCCGGAGCGCTGGCCCAGGTCGAAGACACCGGCGTTGCCGACACGACGCTGGGTGTGAGCCTGATCATTCCGCTTGGCGGCTGAACGATCCCTCGGTTTTGACTGCTTTTCGCAACAGAACCCGACTGGGCCGCAGTTTCTGCGGCCCTTTTTCATGCGCCCTGCTGCCCCCATTGGACCAGCGACACTGTGCCATGGATAATCTCCGATAAAAATAGTCAGCATTGCCCCTTGCCGTCTGACTGTTTTTGTCAGATACCTGATGCCAGGAATCGAGATCTCCTTTGCCACCTCTAAGAGTCTGATTCAAAACTTTTCGAGTGAATTCATTGTCTTGCGAGCATCCGCGTGACGCGGCGGATGTGTGCGATTGTGACCCAAGCTGCCGCGCTGGCGATGGATTTTTCCCAATCCTTCG
>NZ_JBDOQR010000115.1:0-7558 GCF_039839315.1 Phaeobacter sp. CAU 1743
ATAGAGAAACTCCGCGATGGCCTGACAGGACTTCCCATCATCAAGGAGCAAGATTGCATTGGCGCGCCGTGCAACGCCGTGGTCTTCGCGATGGCTGCGCACGCAAGCGACAAGCTCACGCCGCTCTAAAGAGGTAAGAAAACCGGGACGGATCATGCCGTTACTTGAATCGCGACCTTCTTGCACGTCAACCCTTCAGATCTCGGGTCTTCAGTGACTCCGGGTATACCAAACTGCGCAGGGCGGAGACGGTCCTGTCAGGCGCCGTACTCCTCCTTGGGAATATCCATTGCCCGATAAACTGACATTCGGCAAGAAAAATGCCCGGCGCGATGTCATCGCGCCGGGCACTGGAAGCATAAAGAACCGTTCTGGGATCAGAGGTTCGGGTAGAGCGGGAAGCGGGCGCAGAGGGCTGCGACCTTGCCGCGTACGGCCTCTTCCACGGCCTCGTTGCCGTCTTCACCGTTGGCGGCCAGACCATCGATCACCTCGACGATCAGGTCAGCGATGTGACGGAACTCTTCCTCGCCAAAGCCGCGGGTGGTGCCCGCCGGGGTGCCAAGGCGGATGCCCGAGGTCACGGTCGGCTTTTCCGGGTCAAACGGGATGCCGTTCTTGTTGGTGGTGATATGCGCACGGCCAAGGGCCTTGTCCACGATATTGCCGGTCACGCCTTTGGGGCGCAGGTCGACCAGCATGACGTGGGTGTCGGTGCCGCCGGTGACGATGTCCAGGCCGCCCTTGATCAGCTGATCAGCAAGGGCTACGGCATTGGCGCGCACTTGCTTCTGGTAGCTTTTGAACTCGGGACGCAGGGCCTCTCCGAACGCAACAGCCTTGGCTGCGATCACATGCATCAGCGGGCCGCCCTGGATACCGGGGAAGATGGCGGAGTTCACCTTCTTGGCGATGTCGGCATCGTTGGTCAAGATCATGCCGCCGCGCGGACCGCGCAGGGTCTTGTGGGTGGTCGTGGTCACCACATGCGCGTGCGGGAAGGGCGAGGGATGCTCACCTGCGGCCACGAGACCGGCGAAGTGGGCCATATCCACGTGCAGATAGGCACCAACCTTATCTGCGATTGCGCGGAAGCGGGCAAAGTCGATGACCCGCGGGATCGCGGAGCCGCCGGCGATGATCAGCTTGGGCTGGTGCTCCAGCGCCATGGCTTCGACCTGATCGTAGTCGATCAGGTTGTCGTCGCGGCGCACGCCATAGTGCACGGCGTTGAACCATTTGCCCGACTGGTTGGGCGCGGCGCCGTGGGTCAGGTGACCGCCCGAGGCGAGATCCATACCAAGGATGGTGTCGCCGGGTTTGATCAGCGCCTGGAAGACGCCCTGGTTGGCTTGGCTGCCCGAGTTCGGCTGAACATTGGCAAAGCCGCAGCCGAACAGTTCCTTGGCGCGTTCGATCGCCAGGTTTTCCGCCACGTCGACATACTGGCAGCCACCGTAGTAGCGGCGCCCCGGGTAGCCTTCGGCGTATTTGTTGGTCAGCACGGATCCCTGTGCTTCCATCACTGCGGCAGAAACGATGTTCTCCGATGCGATCAGCTCGATCTCGTCGCGCTGGCGGCCCAGCTCGTCAGTGATCGAAGAATACAGTTCGGGATCGCGATCGGCGAGGGACTGGGTGAAAAAACCGGGGTCACGGGTGGTCTCGGTCATGCTGGCTCCGTCGGGTTGGAGGTGGGATTGCGCGATTTCCTATCGGAAACACGGCCGATCTAAAAGCCCGTAAAGCGACTATTACCTGCGGCAGAACGGCCACTCTGGTCTTTGTGGGGCAGCTGTGCTTGTTTCGGAACCGAATGCGCACCACCGGAAACAGATTTCCGCGCCCTGCGCCCCCAGTCGTGACCTCAGGGTGGCCCCAATGAGAATAGCTTCATGAGAATCGCCTTTCTGGCCAGCTCCGCCAAGGTGGCGCAAACCGCGCTCAAGGCTTTGGTCGACCGCTATGGAAATGTCCCGCCGCAGGAGGCGGAAGTGATCGTGGCACTGGGCGGAGACGGCTTCATGCTGCGCACCATGCACGAAACCGTCGATCTGCCCGCGCCGGTCTATGGCATGAACCGGGGCACCGTCGGCTTCCTGATGAATGAATATCACGAAGAGGCGCTGATCGAGCGGCTGCGGGAAGCGGAACAGGAAATCATCAACCCTCTATCGATGACGGCAATGGACCGGGATGGAAAGATTCACCACGCGCTTGCGATCAACGAGGTGTCGCTGCTCCGCGCCGGGCCACAGGCGGCGCGGCTGAAGATTTCGGTGGATGGGCGACAGCGGCTGGCCGAGCTGGTTTGCGACGGGGCGCTGGTGTCCACGCCGGCCGGCTCCACCGCCTATAACTACTCTGCCCACGGCCCCATTCTGCCCATCGGCGCCGATGTGCTGGCCCTGACGGCGGTGGCAGCCTTTCGCCCGCGGCGTTGGCGCGGAGCGCTGCTGCCCAGTACCGCCAATGTGCGTTTTGACGTGCTGGAGGCCGACAAACGCCCGGTGATGGCCGAAGCGGATTCAATCTCATTCGAGAATATCGACTGGGTGGAGATCCGGACGGATACAAGCATCCGGCACAAAATCCTGTTTGATCCCGGCCACGGACTGGAAGAGCGGCTGATCTCGGAGCAGTTCACCTGATCCAGAAGACTGAGATGTGAAAAGGGGCGCTGCGGTTTGCAGCGCCCCTTTATAAAGGTGTTCAAGGTTGGGGCAGGCTGTGTCAGCCCTGATCCATCATCTCCCACAGCGGCAGATGCATACGGCCAACGCGAGCCTCGATCGCGGCGCAGGCATCGACCGCCATGTCTTCGCGCCAGCGCGGCGATACGATCTGGACGTTGATCGGCTGCGGGCCTTGCTCCAGCTGCGCCAGCCGGGAGGGAACGCAGCCCGCGGGCAGCCCCATGAAGTTCATCGCATAGGAATAGACCGCGCAGCCCAGCACCTCGTGCACTCCTTCAGCGCCTTCGGTGTCGCGATCCGGTTTGAAGAAGGGCTGCGGCAGGAAGGGGGTCAGCACCAGCGGGTAGTCCTGCTGGAAAAGGGACCACTCCCGCGCATAATGGCTGCGTTTTGCCATCATCTGCAGCAGCTCATCGCCCATGAAAGGCGGGAACTCCTGGAAGTAGACCTCGAAGATGTCGCGTACGGTTTGCGATCCGGCGGCATCCACGTCCTTTTTCATCATCGCGTAGACCTCGCCCATCAGGGCGCGATAGCCGTTGCGGCCTGCCTCGAACACATTGGGCGGCTCGACCTCTTCCACCACGTAACCGGCATCGCTCAGCGCATCGCGGGCGGTCAGCAGCGCGGCCTCGACCTCGGGGTGCGGATCATAGCCATGGGTGTTGCGGGTAAAGGCGACCTTGATCGGTCCTTCGGGTTCCTCCCCGCGCCAGGGCAGGGGGACGTGGAAGGGATCGCGCGCATCGGGGGCGATCATCGTCGGCATTGCCAGATGCAGATCCTCGGCCGAGCGGGTGATCAGACCCTGCACCGACATGGATTGCGCCAGCATGCCGCGCTCTGCCTTCTGGCTGGGGTTCCAGGCAGGCACACGGCCCAGGCCCGGTTTCACCGTGACCGCGCCGTTGGCCGCAGCCGGAAAGCGCAGAGAGCCGCCGATATCATTGCCATGCCCCAGCGCGCCGATCCCGGCCATTACGGCTGAACCTGCGCCGCCAGAAGAGCCACCCGGCGAAATATGCCGCCCCCAGGGATTGTAGGTGCGTCCGTGCAGCGGGTTGTCAGTATCGGCACGGAATGAAAACTCCGGCGTATTGGTGCGCCCAATCACGACGGCACCGGCCTTGTGCAGGTTCTCGACCACCGGGGCATCCGCCGGGGCGATGAGATCCTTTAGCGCGGTGACCCCGTTCGAGGTTGCATGACCCGCCTGGTCGACGTTGATCTTGATGGTGACTGGCACCCCGTGCAGCGGGCCGGGCGCAGCGCCTGCAGCGCGTGCCTTGTCGAGGGTCCGGGCGCGTTCCAGTGCCTCGGCGCTCAGGTCTTCGACCACCGCATTGAGCGCGGGATTTGCTTCCTGCATGCGGTCGATCGAGGACTGAACCGCAGCCTCGGCGGAAATGTCCCCGGCACGGGTCTGGGTGGTCAATTCGGTGGCGCTGAGACGCCAGATATCGCTTTGTGTCATATGTAATTCTCCTGCCGGCAGGTTAGACGCCGCGCGTCGGGTTGCAAGGGGATATGCGGCAAAACCAGGGATCATTTTGCGACTTGCTGCGGGAACGGGCAGGGCTGTGCGGATGTCGCGCGGAACGCAAGATGGGCGTCCTGACGCGTGGAGTGCTGCGCATTGATTCGAAGGCGTAGCGGCAGGCCTTAGCCAAATCGGCTTTGCAACTTTGCAGATTTTCAGAAATCGCGCCGTAATACGTAAGGCTCCGCCGCGTTTGCATATATTTGCAGGGCGTAACAGGCCGAAATTGCAAATTTCTGCTACACTGTGACGCCACGTTCCTTCGGCGGCTTGCCCGGGCGCATCGCTTGGGCATAACTCTTTTGCATCGAGGAGCGAGGAGGACGCCATGTCGTATCAAGACGTATATGCCAGCTGGAAATCGGATCCTGAGGGGTTCTGGATGGAGGCCGCGAAAGCGATCGATTGGGACCAGGCTCCGAGCCGGGCGCTGAGCGATCTTGGCGGCGGGCTGTATGAATGGTTCGCCGACGGCATGGTCAACACCTGCTACAACGCCGTTGACCGCCACGTGGAAAACGGACGGGGTGAGCAGACGGCGATCATCTATGACAGCCCGATCACCCATACCAAGCGCGAGATTTCATTCGTCGAGCTGCGCAACCGCGTCGCCACGCTGGCCGGCGCACTGCGGGCTAAGGGTGTTGAAAAGGGTGACCGGGTCATCATCTACATGCCGATGATCCCCGAGGCGCTTGAGGCGATGCTGGCCTGCGCCCGTATCGGCGCGGTGCATTCGGTGGTCTTTGGCGGTTTTGCGGCAAACGAACTGGCGGTGCGTATCGACGATGCCACTCCCAAGGCGATCATCGCTGCCTCCTGCGGGTTGGAGCCGGGCCGGGTGGTCCACTACAAGCCGCTCTTGGATGGAGCCATTGATCTGGCCACGCACAAGCCCGACTTCTGCGTGATCTTCCAGCGTGAACAAGAGGTTGCCGAGCTGGTCGAAGGGCGTGATGTCAACTGGCACGGCTTCCAGTATGGGGTCGAGCCGGTCGATTGCGTGCCGGTCGAGGGCAATCACCCAGCCTATATCCTCTATACCTCCGGGACCACGGGGCAGCCCAAGGGCGTGATCCGCCATACTGGCGGGCAGCTGGTGGCGCTGAACTGGTCGATGAAGAACATCTACAACGTTGATCCGGGCGATGTGTTCTGGGCGGCGTCTGACGTGGGCTGGGTCGTCGGGCACAGCTACATCTGCTATGGGCCACTGATCCATGGCAACACCACAATCGTGTTCGAAGGTAAACCTGTGGGCACCCCCGATGCGGGTACTTTCTGGCGGGTGATTTCCGAGCATAACGTCAAGAGCTTCTTTACCGCGCCTACGGCGTTCCGCGCCGTGAAGCGCGAAGACCCCAAGGGCGAATTCGTTGGTAAATACGATCTGTCCTGCTTGAAACAGGTGTATCTCGCGGGCGAACGTGCTGACCCTGACACCATCACCTGGGCGCAGGACCAGCTGAAGGTGCCGGTGGTCGACCACTGGTGGCAAACTGAAACCGGCTGGTCCATCGCAGCGAACCCGCTGGGGATCGAGGAGCTGCCGACCAAGCTTGGCTCGCCCGCCGTGCCGATGCCGGGCTATGAGGTGGATATCCTGGATGAGGGCGGTAATCCGATGCCTGCAGGTGAACTTGGCGCCATCGCGGTGAAGCTGCCCTTGCCGCCGGGCACCCTGCCGAACCTCTGGAATGCCGAGGAACGTTTCAAGAAAAGCTATCTAACCACCTTCCCAGGCTACTATGAAACCGGCGATGCAGGCATGAAGGATGAGGATGGTTACCTTTATATCATGGCGCGCACTGACGATGTGATCAACGTTGCCGGCCATCGCCTGTCCACCGGCGGCATGGAGGAGGTTCTGGCCTCGCACCCCGATGTTGCCGAATGCGCGGTGATCGGCGTTAGTGATCAGTTGAAGGGGCAGATGCCGGTTGGCTTTCTTTGCCTGAACGCGGGCACCAACCGCCCGGGTGAGGAGATCGTCTCTGAGGTCGTGAAGCTGGTACGCGAAAAGATTGGCCCGGTTGCGGCATTCAAATTGGCCGTAGTGGTGGACCGCCTGCCCAAGACGCGGTCTGGCAAGATCCTGCGCGGCACCATGGTCAATATCGCAGACGGCACGCCCTACAAGATGCCCGCAACCATCGACGATCCGGCCATCCTGGATGAGATAAAGGACGCCCTGCAAAGCATCGGCTACGCCAAGGGCTAAACCAGTCTGAAGGCTAGAATACCAAACCGTGCCGCATTGCTGCGGCGCGGTTTGTTCGTTGGGGGTCGAAGAAAGCCAGTGCTGGGGGAGGGTTTTGAATCCCCTGACGATCAGGATTCTTTCATCTAACCCCATCCTGCAACCCACTGAGAAACCTGCATTTATCAAACAAAATCAATAATTTATTCCATTCAGACGAAGAATCTATTCATCACTCCCCAACACACACCGCAGCCCCGAACCGCTCAGACCACCGTTCAAAAGCACAAAATAAGCACAAAATCTCGGAGCAAGATGAGGGGCAGGATGACACTGCACTGCGTGCCAACAATGTGGCAGAAGCACCTTTCTGAAGCCGCTGGGCGTGAGTTAAGCAAGGGGTGTGGGCAACCGAATACGGCCAAGCAAAAAGGCCAGCACCGTTTCCAGCACTGACCCCCAAAATAATCCTAACGTGAGCGGAAAGGTTGTTCAGAACGACGTCTGACCGCTCATCCCGACGATACCCTGCACAGCAGCATCCACACCGCTGACAATGGTTCCAGTATTCACAGCACCGAGAGCAGTCGTGGAGAGATTGCCGATAGACCCATTCACTTGGTTCATCACGTTGTTGATGGACCCATCAACTGCACTCATATTGGAGGCCACGTTCAGCACAACCGCACCCGTATCAACCGACCCTCCGATTTGGGTCAATGCAGCGGATATAGCGTTTGTATAGGTGGTCGCTGCCTCATCTACGGCAGAATTGACGCCAAGCGTGATGTCGCCCGTATTCACCGCTCCGAGAGCGGTAGTTGCCATATCGCCAAAATCAACGGTTGGCAGAGTAAATTCGGTTGCAGTGGCAATGCTGGCAGTGGCGACAGCAGTGGCCTCTGTAATGCCTGTAACGGTGTTGTTGATAGAGCCAGTTATATTACTAGCATCTAAATGTAATAGCCCTGGAACCTCAACAAATAACACTTCATCCCACATTCCCCAAGTAGATCGCTGATTTCGCTGTCTTGACCGTTGTATTTCACATATAAATCATAGTGTTGGCGGCTGATAGGGGCGTGTTTCATGGGTCACCCAGAGGGTGTAGGCTTGCAGCAG
>NZ_JBDOQR010000116.1:0-7428 GCF_039839315.1 Phaeobacter sp. CAU 1743
GAGCGCGGTCATTCACTGGACTGTTCGAAGCCCTCAACGAAATCTGTGATCTCTACACACCTCAGGAATGCTGGAACTACTTTTGCGAGGCCGGGTATGCTTCTACATAAACTGGAAACGCTTTAGGGGCCATAAACCCAGGTTTATGCGCCCTAAACCAACCGCAGTCCGACCTGAATTTAAACCTCTGTGGAATGGTTCCTGCCGGGCAGAGCGGTTCAGTCTGGGTCGAGGCGGATGAAAACCCACCGCCAACGTGATCAAGAAAAGGAAAATCCTGATGACCCGCGTACTTCTGACCAGCACCGCAATCCTCCTGGGCCTTGCAGCGACCACCTATGCTTCCACCGAGACAGGTTCGGGCGAGCAGAACCAGAATTCCTACGAGCACGCCTATCAAAATCAAAACCAGAACCAGCATCAGAACCAGAACGAGCATGCCTATGCCTATGGCAAGTCCGATGATGCGGGTGAAGACGACCACGGCGAAGGCCATGGAGAGGGCCACGGCGAGGGCGGCGAAGGCCACGGTGAAGGTGGCGAGGGCCATGGCGGCGAAGGTCACGGTGGCGAGGGCCACGGTGGTGAGGGCCATGGTGGTGAAGGCCACGGCGGCGGTGGCGAAGGCCACGGTGGTGAAGGAAACGGTGGTGAAGGTCACGACTAACCCGACGCGCGTCCCTTAAGCGCACCCAAGGCGCCTGTGGAGCATCCGTCCCAACGCTCCATTTCCCCCCCGGCGCCTCACAAGGTTCAACCGCGGTATTTTCTGCCTGATACCGCGGTTGAGCTTTTCTGCCGATCAGTGGCATTGTCCCACAAGGCCCCTATCGAACCGTCCATTTTCACTCAAAGGAGGACACAGCCCATGCGCCGCCGGATCGCTCACGTCCTCTTTGTGCTTGTCATGTTGCTGGTCCAGCCGGGCGTTGCCTTGGCCGACCCCTTCACGGACAGAATTACCGATCAGCTGCGCCAGCAGGGCTATGGCGAGATCGTGGTGACGCGGACTTTCCTTGGCCGCTACAGGATCGTGGCCACAACCGACCGGACCGAGCGCGAGATCATTGTGAACCCCGGCACAGGTGAGATCCTGCGCGACTATATCGAAGACAAGGATGACGACAGTTCCAGCAGTGGCCTTTTCAGCCTGTTTGATCGCCTTGGTGGCGATGACGGAGGCGGCGACGGGGATGATGGCGGCGAAGAGGGGGATGACGGATCTGACGATGGCGGCAACGGCGATGGTCCCGGCGCGGGCGGCCACGGCGGTCATGGCGGCGACGGACAGGGTGGCGAAGGGCAGGGCGGCTCCGGTGAAGGTGGTGATGGTGAAGGCGGTGATGGCGAAGGCGGAGACGGTGATGACTGATCATGGGCCGGACGCGCCTGTGCTGACCAAACGCAGGGCAGCTGCATGAAAACGGGTTGGTTTCTTCCCGTGCTGGTACTGGTGCAAGGTCTTTGCGCCATGTTCTTCGTTTCCGATATCGCGCTTACGGTGCTGGGGCTGCGGTCCCGTCCGATCAGCTGGCAGACCCGCGAATTGCTGGAAATCGGCGCCGCGCTGGGGCTTGTGCTGGGGGTGGTGCTGGGCTGGATTGCCTACCGGCGCAGCCAGCAACGGGTGCGCGCGGTTGAGGAAAGCCTGCGCCTGATGCAATCCGCCTTCAAGGATCACCTGGAGGAACGGTTCTGCGCCTGGGGTCTGACCCCCGCCGAACGCGATGTGGCGCTGTTTTCCCTCAAAGGGCTCAGCCTTTCGGAAATCGCAGAGCTGCGCCAAACCTCGGACGGCACGGTCAAGGCGCAGAGCAATGCCATCTACCGCAAGGCCGGGGTCAGCGGGCGCACACAGCTGCTGAGCCTGTTCATCGAGGATCTGATGAGCGACGGTGACTAGTCAGGCACTGTGGGCCTTCAGAACCTCAAGCGGCACAATGTCCAGCGCCCGCTGGTGGGTGCCTTGCAGGTTCACCTGCGGCGCGCAGCCTTCGTCGGCGGCCTGCAGGAACCGGGCCGCGCACAGGCACCAGCAATCGCCGGGTTTCAGCCCCTTGAACTGGAATTCGGGCCGCGGCGTGCTGAGATCATTTCCGACGTATTTCGAATAGGCGAGGAACTCTGCCGTCATCACCGCGCAGACGGTGTGGCTGCCCTGATCCGCCGCGCAGGTGTTGCAGGCGCCATCGCGGAAAAAGCCGGTCATCGGATCGGTGGAGCAAGGCTCAAGCGCCTCTCCCAGAACATTGATGCTATCGTCTTTTTCCATGCGGGCATCCCTATAATGCGCGGGCGATCTGTCGAAACGTCTCGATATTAGCGCGGTTTACCCCCTTGTCGCGGAATTTTCTGTCTGCTGCCGTGCTGACGATCACCACGTCCCGGTCCTGGTCGATATAGATGTATTGGCCGTAGACACCTCGGGCGAGGAATTCGCCGTCATGGGCGCCGATGGGCACCCACCATTGATAGCCATATCCGATCTTGCCCTCCTTGGTCGGAGCAGAGGGGTGGGTCGAGGCGGCGATCCAGTCGGCAGGCACGATCTGCTGTCCGTTGTACCGGCCGTCCTGTTCTATCAACAGACCGAACCGGGCATAATCGCGGGTGGTGATATTGAGCCCGCCCAGCACAAAGGCCACGCCGTCGCCATCGGTCACGTAATAGGGTGCCTGTTCCAGCCCCAGCGGGGTGATGATCTTTTCCGACAGGAGGTCCGGAATGCTGCGTCCGGTGGCGCCACGGATCACCATGCCGATCACATGGGTGTCGATCGACACATACTGCCAGGTGCTGCCCGGGGCGGCGAAGCTGTCCTTCAGATCCGCCGCGAACTGGTCCAGCGCCCCGCCCAATGCGATCTCGCGGCCCATGCGGTTGATGTCGGAATCATAGTCCAGGTAATCCTCGTCAAAGGTGACGCCGCTGGCCATGTTGAGCACGTTGCGGATGCTGGCGCCGTCATAGGCGCTGCCTTTCAGCAGCGGCGCGTATGTGGTGACCGGATCGTCGAGCGAGGCAATCGCGCCTTCCTCCAGCAGGATCCCGAACAGCGCCGACAGATAGCTTTTTGCCACCGACCAGGAAATCCGCCGGTCTGTCTCAGCAGTGCCAAGGTGATAGCTTTCGTGGCGGATCTGCCCGTCCTTCAGCACCAGAAGCGAGGTCACGGCGCGGGCATCGATCCAGTCGCCCGCTCCGGCGGGCAGGGTCATCGCCTCCCCTGTGGCGAGGGGCACGACGGGTCCGTCGCCGCGCGGCACCGACCGGGTCAGAAAGGCGCCCTCCATGTTGGAGAAATTCGCAACGATCCTGTCTTCGGCAAACAGCGAATTCACCGCCCAAAGGCGCATGATCTCGTCCCGTTTCCACAGGCCTGCCGCGAGCAGGACAACGGCTGCAATGGCCAGGACGCGCCCGGTTATCCGCATGAGTTTGCGCATGTCTTTCCTCCCCTTTGCGGCCAGCCTAGCCGCCGAGGTGAGCCCGCGCAAAGCGGACGCAACGGAAAGCAGTCTACTTGAACTTGTCCACCAGACGCTCCAGCGGGGAGCGGTTGTCCTGTGTCTCGGGGGCTTTGTCTGCCTGCTTTTCCGCCTTGGCCTGCTTCTCCTGCCCCTTGGGCGAAGTGGAGCTGCGTGGCGGCGCGGTGCGCAGGGCAACCGCATTCATGAATTTGCCGCCGTCCCCTTTGGCCAGCGATGCTGCGCCGTCGGAAATGCCGCGCATTAGATCGTCGAGCCAGTTTTCGTCCGCCTTGGGGAAATCGCGTAGCACATAGCCCGCCACCGCGTCCTTGTGGCCGGGATGACCGATGCCCAGACGCACCCGGGCATAATCGGCGCCGATATGAGCATGGATCGAGCGCAGCCCGTTGTGGCCCGCGTGGCCGCCGCCCTGTTTGACGCGCGCCTTGCCGGGGGCCAGATCCAGTTCGTCATGCAGCACGGTGACATCCGCCGGGGTCAGCTTGTAAAACCGCATGGTTTCACCCACGGACTGGCCGGAATTGTTCATGAAGGTTTGCGGTTTCAGCAGCAGAACCTTTTCACCGCCCAGGGTGCCTTCGCAGATCTGCCCCTGGAATTTCGACTTCCAGGGGGAAAACCCGTGGTCCTCGGCGATCCGGTCCAGCGCCATGAAGCCGATATTGTGCCGGTTTCTTTCGTATTTGGCGCCGGGGTTTCCCAGTCCGACAAAGAGTTTCATGGGCTCTCTCGCTGTTTGCAGATCTCTGCCTGATACATGCCCGCTGCGCGCCGGGAAATCCAGTGCCGGGGCCCGTCGATGGTTTTCGGTGCGGCAAAAGAAAACGGAGCCCGAATGGGGCTCCGTTCCATGATCCTGCCAATGTGGCGTGGATCTTATTCTTCTGCGGCTTCTTCCGCTTCGCCTTCTTCCTCGTCGTCCGAGGCAGCCAGGCCAGCAGGTGCTGCGATGTTCGCGATCACGAAGTCACGGTCGATGGTCGGCTTGGTGCCGTTCGGCAGGTCAATCGACGAGATGGTGACGGTGTCACCGATCTGCAGCTCGGAGATATCCACGACGAGCTTCTCCGGAATATCGCCAGCGGTCACGACCAGTTCCACCTCGGGGCGGACGACGGACAGCATGCCGCCTTTTTTGATGCCGGGTGCAACCTCTTCACCAGTGAACTCAACCGGGATGAACAGGTTGATCTTGGTGGTGCGGCGCAGGCGCATCAGGTCAAAGTGAGTCGGCAAGTCTTTGACCACGTCACGCTGGACATCGCGGCAGATGACGCGGACGTCTTCCTGACCTTCAACTTTCAGGTTCCACAGGGTGGACTTGAAGCGACCGGCTTTCAGCTTTTTGAACAGCTCGTTAAAGGGGATCTGGATCGCAATGGGATCAACGTCACCACCAAAAACAACACCAGGAACCATGCCAGCGCGACGCGCTGCGCGAGCGGCGCCCTTGCCCGTCCCCGCACGTTCCTGGCAAACGAGATCAGGAATCTCTCCAGCCATTTTAATTCTCCAATATGTTAGGGCGGGATGCCTCCAAGGCTGTCACCCCGCGTGAAGCCGCGCGTATAGCGGAGAATCCCCGCAATGCAAAGCTTAAAAATCGCTGCCGGAGATCAGTCCTGCCAGCGCCCTTCGAACCCTTCGGGGACCAGCAGGTTATGACGGCCAAGATCCGCCACGTTGCGCTCGCCGCACAGGGCCATTGTGGTGTCCAGCTCTTTCTGGATGACTTCCAGAGCGGTGGTCACGCCCTTCTGCCCCATGGCGCCCAGACCATAGACAAAGGCACGGCCGATCATGGTGCCCTTGGCCCCCAGCGCCAGCGCCTTCAACACGTCCTGACCCGAGCGGATACCACTGTCCAGATGCACTTCGACCTCGTCGCCGACAGCATCCATGATCTGCGGCAGCATCCGGATCGAGCTGAGCGCCCCGTCCAACTGGCGCCCGCCGTGGTTGGAGACAGTGATGGCATCGGCGCCGACCTTGGCGGCCATCTTGGCGTCCTCGGCGTCCAGGATCCCCTTCAGGATCACCTTGCCGCCCCACATTTCCTTCAGCTTTTCG
This sequence comes from Phaeobacter sp. CAU 1743, assembly GCF_039839315.1. Lineage (NCBI taxonomy): Bacteria > Pseudomonadati > Pseudomonadota > Alphaproteobacteria > Rhodobacterales > Roseobacteraceae > Phaeobacter > Phaeobacter sp. CAU 1743. The sequence continues at coordinate 5,562 of NZ_JBDOQR010000116.1, forward strand.
ATCTTGCCCCAGTCGAGCGAGGGGTCGAATTGCTCGGCCGTCCAGGCGCCCAACGAAGACGCGTCGGAAATGCCTTCGACGTGGCCGACGATATTGCCGAACTCGCGGCGCTTGGCGCCCAGCATTTCGATGCCCCAAGCCCATTTCGTCATCAGGTTGGCGATGGTCTTGGGTGTCAGTTTCGGCGGTGCGGAAAGACCGTTTTTCAGGTCCTTGTGGCGCTGCCCAAGGATCTGAAGGTCCAGCGTGATCACCAGCGCCGAACATTTGGCCGCCTTGGCACGTTCGATCAGGCGGCGCACGTAGTCCTCGTCTTTCATGGTATATAGCTGGAACCAGAAGGGTTTGGTGGTCGCCTCCGCCACGTCCTCGATCGAGTTGATCGACATGGTCGAGAGGGTAAAGGGCACACCAAAGGCCTCGGCGGCGCGGGCGGCTTTGATTTCACCATCGGCGTGTTGCATGCCGGTCAGGCCGACCGGCGCCAGTGCCACGGGCATGGCAACGTCCTGGCCGATCATCTGGCTGGCGGTGGAGCGGCCGGACATATCAACGGCCACGCGCTGGCGCAGGCGGATCTGTTCAAAATCCGAGGTGTTCTCGCGGAACGTCTGCTCGGTCCAGCTGCCGCTTTCGGCGTAGTCGTAAAACATCCGGGGAACGCGGCGTTCGTAGATGCGCTTCAGGTCGTTGATATTGGTGATAACAGGCACCGGTTCGTCCTCGCCCTAGTGGTGGTCAGGATTGTTTACCAATTTCACCCTGCTGGCGCAATGATGGCCTGCGCAAATTGTCTGTCGGTAAAATTTTACGGTATATTTATTGTAGAAAATCTATAGGTTTCAAAACAAGACGTCGAAATCTTGCAGGGTAGCCGTATTTCTGGCGCCATTTGAGGCCGGCTCAGGGCGGTGTCTGTATGGGTTTGGGCGATTATTGAAACGTACGAACCGATTGAGGCATGTCATTTCGACAGTGAACCGCAATTCCGAACCCAGGTTGCCCGCAACGGCAACAACTGCCGATCTGCGCCTTGCACTTGAGCAGGAACGGGCCGCTCGGCAGGAGGCCGAAGCGGGTAAGCTTGAACTGGAGATGATGCCAACCTGCGTGACTGAGGTATTTCATTCCCTCTGCCGCCAGTTCCGCCCCCGGGTCGAAGCAAAGGGCCTGTCCTTTACCAGCGTGCTGAGCGGGCTGATGGCCCGCAAAGAGGTCTGGGCTGAACTGGATCCGACGCGGCTTACTCAGGTTTTGGGCAATCTTCTGGCCAATGCGCTGAAGTTCACTTCCGAAGGAGCCGTAACCTTTACCGTTCACGCGCGGGAGGTAACAAACGGCTGCGTGGCGCTGGATTTCAGAATCCGCGATACCGGCAGTGGCATCCACGCGGCGCAGCACAAGAAACTGTTCAGTCCCTTTGCTCAGGCCGAGGTCAGCGTGAACCGGCTGCATGGCGGGACCGGGCTGGGTCTGGTGGTGGCGCAGCAGATCTGCCGGGAAATGGGCGGCGGGATCGATTTCACCAGTGCAGCCGGGGAGGGCAGCGAATTCCATGTCTCACTGGTGTTACAAAGCGCCGAACCCATTGCGGAGGATCCGGCGCAGGACGAACTGGACTGGAGCAATGAGGTGTTGCAGCGTCACCGCTGGCGGGTGCTGGCGGCTGAGGACAATCTGACCAATCAGCTGGTCCTGCGCCACCTGCTGAAGGAGTTCGATCTGGATCTGACCATTCTGCTGATCAGCCCCACCTGAGTGGTCCAATTTGATTGTTAGTGCATGACCGGCCTTCGGTCCATCTGGACGATGGTTTCGGGAGCCGGAGGGCGGTAGCCCAATGCGCTGTGTGGTCGTTTCGTGTTGT
>NZ_JBDOQR010000117.1:0-7146 GCF_039839315.1 Phaeobacter sp. CAU 1743
GGAACAACTCGACCTCTTCGAAGCCCTGGATCTGAAAACACCCGCCTGAAACGGCCATGTTGTGGCAAAAGCGGGCATCCCGCTCCAACAATATCAGTCGCTTACGCGCTTAGCTGTTGAAGTTGGGGGACGCATCTCTTCACACGTTTGGCCTGGGCAACTTGTAAATGATGCGCAGTAGGCTCGCAGTATGGGGCGGAGTCCGCCCAAAATCTGCCGAAGCCTCCGCTTAGGTGGCCAAAATAACGTGGAAGTCGCTGGAACCCTTGCCCTTACCGCTGGAAAATGTCTTCAAGCCGGAAACTCGGCGCAGAAAAAGGCTTTGATCATAGGTTCCCTAATAGATTGCTGGACCTGTGATGTCGTTTACAATTCCGGTAATTCCGTTTTGAATTTCACTGGTGTTGACGGCACCAATTGCCGTGGCGGTTATGTGTTCGATAGATCCGCCCAGATTGTGTAGTATATTGTCTACGCGCCCCTGGACCATTAGCGAGTTTGAAGCCATGTTAATGACTAAGCCGGAGGTATCTGCCGAGCTGCCGAAAGGCGAAGACCGTTGGCTCGTGGCATGGCTCGACGCGGCAATAGCTTGCTGCACGCTCGCATTGGTGCCGGTTAGGATTCCAGCAATCTGATCGGAGTTGTGGTCAAGGAGTATGCCACCTGTATTAACAGCACCGATACCGAGCGCATCCACCGTGTTAAGATCGACCGTCGACTGCCCCAGTATCATTTCTGATGCAAATATATCAGTGACTACGCTTGGGCGTCCGTCATACCGGAATAAATTTGTTATCGAACCATCAATACTCGAAGATATGAAGTCGACCGAGGTGAAGGGCGATTGTGTTTCTGATATATTTGCCAGCGTTGTATTTAGCCCCAAGTGGTCGGCATAGGAAAGGACGCGTTCCAAGACGGTTCCAGCGCATGCCGGCCCGATCATTGCCATCGTGAGTAGTGCGGAAATTTGAAGTCGCCGACCGACTAAATTTGCGCACCCCTTTGCTGAGGCGCGAATGATTTCCCGGGAGTCGCGCAGTAGTTCCACAGGCGGGCCTCCTTCATCGTAACATAGTTGGTTTAGCACATATTGAAGCAGACGTCGAAGTATTTGTCTTCTGCGTCCAATTTTATGCGCTCGGGGCGACACATCGGGTTGGTCGAACACAGAGTTCTCTTTGTGGTGCATCTTTCGAATTTGTGGCGACTAAAAGCGGGCCGAAGTGATTATCGATAACTGCCCCCTTCAAAAATTAGCGAACCCGATATACCCTGAGATAAAGGCCGTCTATTTATTTTACGAAATGGCAGTTGTTTGCGCACTGTTGAATAGCGAGCTACGCAAGCTCGCCGAAATAGGAAACAGCGGAACCAAGACGCTGGGGGCAATCTCGTTTCCGCTGTTGAGAGGGAAGGAGGTGTAGTCCTTCCCGCGGCAGAACGATGGAATGGGACGATCCACCAATCATAGGCTTAGGTAATCCCGGGCAGCAGCCTATGATGTTCTGCCAATGCCATGAGTGAGGTTGGCGTAAATTCGGAGGCAACACGCGCGTATTGAAATTTCAACCGCGGCAGCCGAGGTGTTTATCTGGAATTTGAGGAATGTGGCGGCGGAAACCGCCGCCACACATGTCAATTACTGACCAGCCGACGCGCCAACGATGCCAGCAACAGCAGCATCAACACCGGAAACGATGGTACCGGTGTTAACAGCGCCCAGAGCGGTGGTGGACAGGTTGCCGATGGAACCGTTCACTTCGTTCATCACGTTGTTGATGGAACCGTTCACGCCGGTCATGTTCGATGCAACGTTCAGCACGATTGCGCCGGTGTCAGCCGAACCGCCCAGCTGGTTCATCACAGCGGAAACTGCAGCAGTGGTGGAGGTCGAGGCCTCATCAACCGCCGAGTTCACGCCCAGGGTGATGTCGCCAGTGTTAACAGCACCAAGCGCGGTGGTCGCCATGTCGCCCAGATCGACAGTCGGCATATTCCATTCGGTCGCAGATACGGTTGCAGATGCGATCGCTTCCTGAGTTGCAGCGTCGATGCCATCAAGCGAGTTGTTGATGGAACCGTTGATGCCTTCTACGGGACCAGTTGCAATCGACTCAGCAGTATAGGAACCAAGTGCGGTTTGCAGTGCTGCATCATTAGCGTATGTCATCGCGTCGTATTCAGCCTTAGTGATGACTTCGCCTGCGTCATTCACGAAGTATAGTTGGTCGGTGCCATCGGCCATATCCGAGTAGCCTGCCTGATCGACGGCAGACAGAGCATCGTACTCAGCCTTTGTCAGAACCACGCCGGTGTCGACATCGACATAGTAGGTATCGGCAACCGTTGTTGCGTAAGTGCCAGTATAATCTGTCTGCACTTCAGACGCTGCAAGCGCATCGTACTCGGCCTGTGTCAAGAGGTCGCCCGTGCCGTCGACGTACACATTCGTAGTGCCCTGCGTGCCGATGTTCTCGGCGATGTTTGCAAACGTACCGTTCACCGATGCCAGGTTGGTGGCGTTGTCGATTTGGCCCAGCACACGCTCCAGGACGGATTGTGCCGACGCAGCACCGCTCATTGCAACGATGGCGAGAGCGGAAGTAGCAAGAAGTTTTTTCATCTCTTGTCTCCAAATTTGTTATTGACCCCTCCCGGCCAAAACGATTCTGCAGGTTTTTAACGGAGGCCTGCCTCATCCGGTCACCCATGTGACCGAACCCGTGGTCAGTGTGGTAACCCCTTGATCCGACTGTCTCTTAGGCTGCCGGTGGGGGGTACCCCTGAATCTGGTTCATTCTCAGTATCTTTCGGACGTAATCCTGCATCGCCACCGGAGCCGCTTTCACTCGGCTTGCGCGCCGCAGCGGCTTCCTTCTTGCGCACCGATTGTTCAGAGAGCTGCACCTCGACAAGGGCGCGCTCAACCAATAGCGCAACAGCGTCACCTTCGGGCCCGGACAGACCGCTGGCCGCGGCAGTCTTGAGTGCCTGGATGGCGACGGCAGCATATTGCTGCGCCTCACGCGCGTGGCTCCGCGCTTCGACTGCATCCTTGGCGCTCTTGGCGGCCTGCGCGGCGACAAGTGCCCGGCCGGCGAACATCGTCGCCTTCTCCATCTGCTTGCGCAGGGCAGGGGTGATTTTGACCGGAGGTTTGGGACCCTGTGCCGCAGGTGCCGCCTGCGGTGGCTTCGTTGCTTGCAACGGCTCTGCTGTATTGCGGTTCATCGCTGCCGTCACAACGTCGCGAAGGTCTTCGCGTCGATTGGAGACGGATGTGTCTCCGTCCATCATGGCCACGATCCTACGGCAGGAAGAATAGTTTGCTTCGGACATGAGCTGACCGAGCAGCTCTAGCGTTGCAAAGTTCAGCATCTGGCGCATGGCAAAATGCACCGCCTCGCGCTTCATTCCACCTGCAGACAGCGAGATGAGCGTCGTGTCGAAGAAACGGTCACCGCCGACGCGGAATTCCTCGGTAAAGATCTGCTTCTGCAACGGGACATTGGCAACGATTCGACCGGTGAAGGCGTCTGTCAGCGACAGGTCCAGTGCGATCAAGATACGGTTCTGCCGTTTGCCAATTCCGACGCCAGCAAAATCGAACTCAACACCACCGCCGGGAATGAAATCCAGGCTGTTGATCGATCCGGACACGTAGAAATTGGTGGGCGTCTGTTGCTTGATATCGCGGATGCCCCATTGCGTTTCGACGACCGAAATATTGGGATCGCGCCTATTCACGACGGTTACGCCCGCACGATACAGTGCCGACTGAACCATTTCGCCAGCACCTTGGGACAGTATTTTGCCGCTTCCACCTTCGGAATAGGTTTCCTTGCCGGTTGCGTCGACGACCTGCCCGACAGCAAAACTTACCGATGGTTCAATCTTTCCCCGAACGCATTCGAGCGCCTGATCAAAAGGCGTCGTCACGTTCTGGATCGCCGGCCCCTTGGCCAGCGGCGCATCTACGTGGTTCGGCATGAAGCCGAAGTTTCCAGAAGCTGAACAGCCTGCTAATGCGCAGGACGCTGCGAGAACCTTGAGTACAGTTTTGCGTTTTGATGTCATCTGTTACACGCTTGTGCGATGTTGGATATCCCGCCAACCCGCGAGCTACCAATCTGAGCGCCAGGTGCGGTCAGACCCAGCGAGTCCGAAAACGCAGGTGGCACCACTGAGCCCGTGAATGCCGAGCCATCGACGCACCCTGTGTTGTCAGCGGAGTTGACTGCATCAATCATGTTGTTGCTGCCAGCAACATCGATGGTGGTATTGCCGGTGTTCATTGAGCCGACGGAATTGGTGTTCTGACCGATGTCGTCGCCAACTTGAAAATCTGTAGAGACGTCGCCATCGGTGGCCACGTCCATGTAATTGGTGCGGTTGTCGGTGTTGTAATAGTTCGTTGTGTTTACAACAGTTGACGGCCCGGCTGTCTTGCGTGCCTGCAGCATGATGTTAGCCCGGCTGGTTCCGACTGACACCTGATTGGAGTTTCGGAAACTCCAACCACTGGACCAGTCGGTGCCTGGCGCGGATTGCGCGATGGCGCCTGTACCGAAAGTGACGGTGATCGCCGCAAGAAGTAAGGGACGGCTAGAAGGCATTCATTAGCCCTCCGAGGCGGAAGCACTGCCGCCTCCTGCTGCAGCGGACTCACCGCCGCTCGCCGCTGCGGCACCACCGCCACCGGCTGCTGCTGCCGCACCGTCGCTCGCCGCTGAGGCGCCGCCGCCACCGGCTGCTGCTGACGAACCGTCGCTCCCCGCTGAGGCGCCGCCGCCACCGGCTGCTGCTGCCGAACCATCGCTCGCCGCTGAGGCGCCGCCGCCACCGGCCGCTGCTGCCGAACCATCGCTCCCCGCTGAGGCGCCGCCGCCACCGGCTGCTGCTGACGAACCGTCGCTTGCCGCTGCGGCGCTACCGTCACCAGCGGCGGCGGATGAGCCACCCCCAGACGCAGCCGCGCTTCCATCGCCCGCTTCTGCGCTGGAGCCTCCGCCGGACCCGTTGCCGCCGCCACCGGACCCATTGCCGCCGCCACCAGAACCAGTACCAGTACCAGTCTGACCACCGCCAGCCGAAGCTGCTTCTGCCGCGTACTGTTCGAGAACCTCGCTGCGCAGATCGTCTTTGATATTCATGATGTACATCCAGCAATCCGGTTGGGCGCCGGCCGCGGAACCTTGCATATTGCCGCTTGCTGCGACGCAGGACTGGAATTGGAATACAGCCTGCTCTATTTCCTGGTTCCGCGTGGTTGTGGAATTGACGTTGTCGCAACCCGATACGACGACTGCTGCACTAAGGATTATCTTGCTGATATGATTCATGATTATGGACCCCGTTTTATGTATTGATCGCTCACCAGAAGCCTCGGATCAAACTGTCGTCCGCATAGAACGATGTGTCGTTAGGTGATGAACATACGTCGTCAAGAGATTCGGCGGATCATCTGTGAGTTCGCAACTATCTCAAGGCGTGAACTAGATATCCAATGAAATTGCCCTAGACGTGCCGCATGGATTCTGGCCGCAGCTGTGGCAGCTCAGATAAAATTTGCGAACAAGTCTGGCACCTAAATCTGAACAAAAAAAGCGCCACTGATTTCCAGTGGCGCTCGGAAACAAATTTCGCATATTGCGAATTTCCTTAGTTGCGACTCCAAAAAACGTCGCGGGGCAAAAACCATCAGTGATGGCGTGAAAACAGATTCTCCGTTTTCAGGTCACCGTTCAATATATCGAAAGGCTAAGATCGTATCTTTACGAAAACTCTGCGCCGATGGGGGATTTTAGTTAACCAAACCTCGCCACAATTGAACCCAGAGCGGCTTTGTTGCACAAATCTCGCTGGGGATTCATCTTGCGAATCCATCATGATAGCTGAAGGGCATGAGCAGTTGGGCCCCTACAAAATACAAGACCACGAACTGGTCGGCTTACAATGACAGCCTGAAGCGACGCGGATCGCTGTCGATCTGGTTTGACCCTGAGATGGTTTGGGTGCCGCCGCCGAGCGGCAAGCGCGGCCGGCAGCAGAGCTTCAGTGATGCTGCGATCCAGGCGTGTCTTACGCTGAAGGTGCTGTTCGGGATGCCGCTCCGGCAGACAACCGGTTTTGTACAAAGCTTGTTGCGGCTCATCGGCTTGGATTGGTCGGTGCCAGACTTCAGCACCCTGTGCCGCCGCCAGAAAACCCTGAACGTGAGCCTGCCTTATCGTGGCGGCACCGGCCCGCTGAACCTTCTGGTCGATAGCACGGGCATCAAAGCCGAGGGTGAAGGTGAGTGGAATGCTCGCAAGCATGGCGGCCCGAAGCGCCGGATTTGGCGCAAGATACATATCGGGATCGACGAAGAAACGCTGGAAGTTCGCGCCGTCGAAGTCACCAGCAGCAATGTCGGTGACGCGCCCATGTTGCCCGAGTTGCTCAATCAAATCCCAACCGATCAGACTATCGGGTCAGTGACTGCTGACGGTGCTTATGACACGCGCAAATGCCATGATGCGATTGCCGCCCGGAATGCCCATGCAGTGATCCCTCCACGCAAGAACGCCAAGCCTTGGAAACCCACCAGCGCCGGTGCCATGGCACGCAATGAGGCCGTCAACGCATCGCGATATCTCGGCCGCGCTATCTGGCGACGGTGGAGCGGGTATCACAGACGAAGTCGTGTCGAAACCAAGATGCATTGTGTGAAGTTGCTGGGGCAGAGCCTCATGTCTCGGGACTTCGACCGGCAGGTCGCAGAAATCCAAACCCGTGTTGCCGTCCTCAACAAATACACAGCTCTTGGCATACCTGTTACTGAGGTCGTAGGCTAAATCCGTCTAGGGAATGGGGAAGTGCAGTCACGCCCCGATTTGTGCAACAAAGCCGGTGCAAACCACGTCAACATAATGAAGAGTGACCGCCTAGACGAGGTGGCCGTGTCAATCGCAGCCGATACTGCAATCACATAAATATTACATAACCAAAGTTATACGATTTGCGCGTGTACCCGCAAAGCGATAATGTCACCCATGAGCAATTCAGAAGTGTCACTCTCCTCGCATACAACAGCGAGGACGAGCGGACATGGGATGGGTGATGATGAGCGAGCGCGATTTGAACCGCGTTGAGGTTTTG
>NZ_JBDOQR010000118.1:0-7073 GCF_039839315.1 Phaeobacter sp. CAU 1743
GCAAGCGACAAGCTCACGCCGCTCTGAAGAGGTAAGAAAACCGGGACGGATCATGCCGTTACTTGAATCGCGACCTTCTTGCACGTCAACCCTTCAGATCTCGGGTCTTCAGTGACTCCGGGTATAAGTTGGTGCGCTTCCACGAGAAGGCCGACCTCGCCTTTGGTCGCGCTGGGGTTGCCCCAAGGCTAGATGACATGGATGCGCGTTTTCTTGCCCAGTGCCGTGGGCTGGCATGGCCTCGTGACGCTTGCATACCGTTCTAAATTCTCATTTAGGTGGCTTGAGCCTTGAAGGCCAAGGGGCTGTCACAGTCCTAGGTTCAGTGCTGTCGGTGCGGATTGTAGAAGCCGTTGATGTATTTGAAGGCCGCAAGTTCGGAGGTTCCTCTCATCGGCCAGGACCGTTGCCAAAGCAGTTCGGCCTTTTTGCCTTGAAGAATGCCGCGACGGCAGCGTTATCGTCGCAATTTAGAGTTTCCTATATAAACGCCTGGAAGCCATGCTGGCGTAGAAAATTCTGACAGTTAGAGAACAGTATTGGCCGTCCAACATTCGGCCCTAGATCCTTCAACTCTTCGGTCATGCCTGGGCGGCCATAGCTACCCAGGGACAGGCGAAACTGTTCCCGGATATGCGCCAGGACAACCATCACGTTTTTCCTCGGTCGGCACGATGTCATCTGCGTTCTCCTTTGCGACACGATACATGGTCAAAGGAGCGGTACAATTCCGCGACAGGTTTAAAACACTTCCCAAATTCTAAGAACATCAGGCCGGTTTCGAGGCGGCTCTACCCGGAAGCCCGCGCCCAGTTTGCGAAATGCTCCACTTCGGCAAAGCGCGGATGATCGGCGCGGCTCACTGCCCAGAAGGTTCTGCCGGGCAAGTCCGTATCGGATAGGCGTAACAGCTGCCCGGTGGTCATAGCTGAGGCGGCCAGAACGCTGGACGCCAGCACCACGCCCTGACCTGCAAGCGCCGAGTCGATGGCATGGATTTCCTCGGAAAAGTGCTGCGTAACCTCTGGTGCCTCCCCCGTAAGCCCGGCAGCGCGGCACCAGCGTTGCCAGCTGGGCGCCGCTTCTGCGCCGCCACTCCAGCGGTATTCGATCAGCGGCAGGCGCAGGATACCGGCATCGTCGTTGACCGGACAGCGGCGCAGCAGGTCAGGTGCGCAGAGCGGGATCAGGCTGTCTTCGAACAGCGGCAACCATTGGCCTCCCAGCTCTGGGTGGAGGGCATAGCGCACCGCAAAATCGACATCGCCACCGGACAGGTCCACCGGCCGGTTGTCAGCCTCGACCTTCAGGTTCATCCCGGCCTCGCTGCGCAATGCAGGCAGCCGCCGCATGAGCCAGAGACTGGCGAAAGCCACCGTGACGGAAACCGTCAACGGGCGGTCCGTATCCCGCTCGGAAATCCCTGCGATGGTGTCGGCCATTCGGTCGAAACTCTCGCGCAGCACCGGATACAGGGCCTCGCCTTCCGCCGACAGGCGGATCGGGCGCGGATAACGATGAAAGAGTTTCACCTCGAGGATTTCTTCCAGCTGGCGGATCTGGTGGCTGATCGCGGTCGGCGTCAGGTGAAGCTCAGCGGCGGCACGGGCAAAATGCAGGTGTCGGGCAGCGGCTTCAAAGGCGCGGAGTGCGTGGAGCGGAGGCAGGCGCCGCATCGATCTTGTCCTTTCCGTTTGGGGTGCAGCCTGGATGAATCCTATTCATCCAGGCCCTGAGATATTCGCTTTCGCCAGTGGGTTGGCCGCTTGGTAGGCATGGCGCGAAGTGGAAAAACTCAGGAGATTTCCCATGCCCACTCTGTTGCGAATTGATGCAAGCGCCCAGCTTGAAGAACGCTCCCTCACGCGTCATCTGACCGGGCTGTTCACGCAAAATTTTCTGGCTCAGGCACCGGAGACGAAAGTGATCACCCGTGATGTCGGCTTGAACCCGATCCCCGCGATCGACCATAAATTCATTCACGCGGCCTTCACCCCGCCCGAAGAGCGCGAGCCGTGGATGAGTGAGCGTCTGGCGCTGTCTGATGAGCTGGTCGATGAGGTGATCGCGGCGGATATCGTCGTCCTCGGCGCGCCGATGTACAACTACGGCATGCCGACCGCCCTGAAAGGCTGGATCGACCATATCGCGCGGATCGGCCGGACCTTCTCCTTTGATCTGGCGCGTGGCGACACCCCGATTGAGCCGATCCTGTCGGGCAAGCGGCTGGTGGTGCTGTCCTCGCGCGGCGAGTTCGGCTTTGCTCCGGGCGGTGTGCGGGCGCATCTCAACGCGCTTGACCCGGCGCTGGCGGCCTGTGCGCATTACTTCGGTGTAGCGCAGGCGGATATCGATACCATCGCGATCGAATATCAGGAGTTCAAGGACGCGCGTCACGAGGCCTCGGTTGAAACGGCAGAGACCCGCACCCGCGCGCTGGCCGCGAAGCTGGCCGGTGGGGCGGCAGAGGCCGCCTGAGGCATCCGTCTGCGACGGTAAAATCGGGGGGCGCGGATTTCGATCCGCGCCCCCAGTGTTTTGTGCGACCGAGGTCACTCAGTGTCCTGATGCAGCTGGACTTCCAGCGCGCTCGGCTGCGCATCCTCGCCATTGATCGGCAGCAGATCCATCGGGCAGCAGGAAATCACCACCACGGCGTCCATTTCCGCGCGGAACAGCACATGGTCGCCCTTGCTCGAAACCGGAGCCCGCCATTCCATCGCGCCATCGTCGACCACCGGCGTGTTCATCCAGAGGTTCAGCGGGCACGGCACCGATGTCGGACGCAGGCCGATGGCCCCCAGCGCCATGCGCAGGTTGTCGGTGCAATTGTCATGATAGCCCTCGTGACCCAGTTGCGCGTAGCGGAGCACATCGCAGGAGGCAACCAGCGTGTCGTGAACGCCGGGTGAGCTGTCCTCAACCAGCGTGAGGATCGGACGGCGGCGGTTGGTCACCAGCGCGTCGCCGGGGCGCGGCGATACGCGCCGCAGCGTCGGGCGCAGGTGCTCCATCGACAGGTATTCGTTGCAGTCGCCCTCGGCAAAGGCCCAGAAATCGCCGATCTGGCTGCCGTCGCGGTTGATGACCGACAAGAGTTCGCCCTTTTTCACGCGCATTGCCCGGCCCTGACGGGCGGGAATGGTGTAGGTGGTACCGGCACTGAGGCGGCCACCCTCTGCGAGGGTCTGATGCGCGCTCGGGTTCTCACCGTCGGGCCGTGCGGCATCAAAGGGGGTGTTGAGGCTATCCATCTTCATTTCTCCATCAGGACAGGATGTGGGTAGGGGGCGGCGGGCTCGCGGTGCGGCAGCCAGGTGCCTTCGGCCTCCTGACTGGCGGCATAAGCGGCGATCTCTTCCAGCGGAGCGAACCAGACATCGCCGCGCGACAGCACCTCTTCGAGCCAGCGCTCCACCACCCGCCAGCGGGCCAGCCGCCCGGTCAGGAACGGGTGCCAGATGCCGATCCAGAGGCCGCCGGCCTCGTATTGCGCTTCGAACTCGTCAAACGAGGCCTCCAGCCCGCGGCGCGGCGACATCACCGGCATCTTATAGCCGATCTCGTCGAAATGCGCGAAGGGCGGCCAGTCGTCGCTGCCCCAATGCACCGGCAGCTCGTAGAGAGAGCCCGTTGCGGTGTCGATCCGGTAGGGCAGATCGTCCGCCATCATCGAGCTTTCATAGGTCAGCCCGTGTTTCACCGCGAGCGACAGCACTTCGGGCGTGACGTTATAGACCGGGGCGCGATAGCCGCGCGGGGTGCTGCCGGTCATCTTCCGGTGCACCTCAAGCGCGCGTTGGAACCAATAGGTCTGTTCCTCGGCGCTCTGTTCGGCTGGGTCTTCGTGCAGATACCCGTGGTGGCCGATCTCATGGCCGCCCGCGAGGATCGCCTCGACCGTCTCGGGGTATTGCTCCATCACCCAGGTTCTGCGCTGCAGTTTCCAGCGTCTCATCCAGCTGCGCCAGCCGCAGACGGCAGACCGCCATCGCAAAGGGCGCGGCGATCACCACATGGGCGGCGATCACGGCCGCAAGCGTGCCGGCTATGCCGATGCGGGAGAAGAAGGCCAGCATGGCGAGGCCAAGGATAACCAGCGGAACCGTCGGCGGCAGCAAGGCCAGCGCGAGCACAGCCTTCTGTCCAAAGAACCGGAAACGATAGTCCGCATAGGCTGCGGCAAATCCCAGGGTTGTGGCGATCAGCGCGGTAATCCCGGCAACCGTCAGGCTGTTCCAAAGGGCCTCTAGCATGGCACGATCGGTCAGGACCTGCGCGTACCATTTGGTGCTGAACCCGGACATATCGAGGCTTGGGAAACGGTCGGCGCTGAAGGAAAACAGGACCGCCGACAGGATCGGTGCGTAGAGCAGCAGGAAAACCAATGCGAGTCCGGCAATCCAGAAGGCTTTTGGCAAGGCGTGTTTCAGATGCGGAGGCATGTCTTATCCTTTCTCGCGGTAGGCCCAGAGGACGGTTACAAAGGCGGTGACTAGCAGGCTGGCGATCATCAGTAGCGAGACCACGGCGGCGCGCGGCCATTGCTGACCGGCCCGGACAAGGTCGGTCACGAGGATCGGCAGGGTCTGGAAGGTGCCACCGCCCAGATAGGAGGCGCTGACAAACTCGGCATAAGACAGCAGGAAGGCGAACAGCAGCCCCAGCGTCAGCCCAGGCCGGGCCGCAGGCAGGATGACGCGGAACAGGATGGCTCCGGGACGCGCGCCAAGGTTGGCAGCAGCCGAAATTCCGGTCCGGTCCACATTGGCAAGGGCGATGGTTTGCAGGATCAGTATGACCGGCAGCGCCAGTGTTGCGTGGCCGAGGAACAGCGCGAAATAGGTGTTGAGAAGGCTCTCCCCCTTGCCGCCTATCGCCTGAACGATAGAGGAGATCACGCCGCCCTCTGTCAGGAAAACCTGCCAGGAATAGATACGCACAAGATAGCTTGTGAAAAACGGCGCAATCGCAAGTCCGAGCAGGATCAGCCGCTGGCGCGGCGCGGCGACAAAGGCCATCGCGTAGGAGGCCGGAAAGGCCAGCAGCGAAATCGCGACAGCGCTGGCCATCGACAGCCCGTAGCTGCGCCAGAAACTGGCCCAGAGGAAATCGAGGCCCAGAACATAACGCCAGGCCGACAGCGTGGCGTCCGGCGTCAGCCGGTAGTTCACCACAGACCAGAATGAAATCGCCACCAGAAGGCCAAGCGGCACTGCAAAGAACAGCAGCAACCAGGCAGGCAGCGGCAGGACCCAAAGCGCCTGCCAGGCACGATTGAAGAAGAAGTGGAACCGGCGCCCCGAGGTGCGGGCAGGGAAAGCAGGGGAAGTCATGTCGATATCTCCGATAGGGCTGCGGCCCCGACGATTACGCCGGGGCCGGACCGGACATCAGGCGTTCTTGTAACGCGTCCAGGCGTCGTTCCAGGCCTCCAGCGATTGCTGGACCGGAAGCTCCCGCAGGCGGATACGCCCGGCGCGGATTTCATCGAGCGCATTGGGGCCGTTCAGCACCATGTTCTGACGCTGTGCCTCGCCCGGCAGTTCATCATTCAGCCGCGCCCAGCCCGCCCGTGTCGGGATCATCGCCGGATAGGCCTTGAGCGTGGCGGTCTTCACCTGTCCTTCGGGGGAAAGCATGTACTGGATGAATGTCCGGGCCAGATCCTGGTTTTCCGACCGCGTGCCAATCGACAGCGACTCGGTCCATTGCAGGCCGCCTTCCTCGGGGATGGTTGTGGTGACATCCGCGCCATCGCGCGCCAGCACGCCGGTGATCCAGTCCCCGATGCCGGGGATTGCGGAAACCTCGCCCGAGCGCAGCGCTGACAGCATCCCGCCGTAATCATAGAAACCACGCACCTGAGGTCGGAGTGACATCATCGTCTCGGTCAGTTCCGTCCAGTGCGCCTCATCAAGGTCAAACGGTGACGCGTTGCCATTGAGAAGGCTCAGCGCGCCCAGGTTGGGCAGGTGCCAGTCGAAATGGCCGATCCGCCCCTCATGCTGAGAGCCCCACATGCTGCGATAGCTGCGGGCTTCCGCCTCGCTCATCGCGGCGCGGTTATGGGACAGGCCGAGGAAGCCAAACCGCAGGAAAACCGCATAGGGCTGACCGTCGAACCAGTGACCGCGGAAGTTCTGGAACTCCGGGAAAAAGTCGTCGAACGGGTAATCCTCGGGTGTCAGCGGTTCAATGAAACCCGCCTGCTGCAATTGGACGACGTATTCCGCGTCCGACAGGATTACATCGTAGGTTCCGGCCGGAGACTGCGCGATTTGCGCGAGCATCTGGTCGCCGCCGACATATTCCTTGGCGCGGATGCGAACGTTATGCGCCTCCTCGAAGGCGCCGATCACATCCGGGTCGGCATGGCCCGCCCAAGTGAGCATCGACAGGGTGCGACGGCCCTGCGCACGCAGGATGGCCGGGCTGGCGATGGCGGCGGCGGCTGCAAGCCCCCCCTTGATCAACTGGCGCCGGGTGGTGATAATGTTACGTGTCATTTGTTCCTCCCTTTTCATTCCACAAGCTTCAGAAAGAGGAGGCCGAAAAACAAATGACCATTCTTCAGGCCATGCTGAGATTTCCTTTCGCCGGTGAGAAACACCATGCGTAAACTACCGCCGTTAAACGCAATTCGCGCCTTCGAAGCGGTTGCCCGGAGGCTGAGCTTTGCCGATGCAGGGGACGAACTCGGCGTCACCGCGACCGCTATCAGCCATCAGATCAGGCATCTTGAAGCCTACCTTGGGTTTCAATTGGTGGAACGCCGTCCGCGTCAGATCGCCCTCACGCCTGCGGGGCAGGAGCTGTTTCCCAAGCTGCAGACTGCCTTTGATACCCTTGGCGAAGCCTTCGCGATGCTCGACAAGGACGTCGAGCAGTCGCTGGTCCGGGTCACGACAACGTATGCCTTTGCGGAACGCTGGCTGGTTCCGCGTCTCTCAGAGCCCGATTTGAAACTAATTGAGTGAGTTCAGGAGGTTGTGTTTCTGTTCGGGTACGACACTGAACGGAGACCACGATGGCCTGGACCGAACTCACCCGCAGCCAGCATGCCCGTGAGG
>NZ_JBDOQR010000119.1:0-6685 GCF_039839315.1 Phaeobacter sp. CAU 1743
GCAAGCGACAAGCTCACGCCGCTCTGAAGAGGTAAGAAAACCGGGACGGATCATGCCGTTACTTGAATCGCGACCTTCTTGCACGTCAACCCTTCAGATCTCGGGTCTTCAGTGACTCCGGGTATAATCGATACCGGCGCGGGGCATCTGCTGCTGGAGGATCTGCGCCCGGGGCAGATCGATGCCGATGATTTCCTGTTCTGACACCCTCAGAACAGGAAGTCTTCTGCGCTGAGCACGCCGATCTCCTGGTGCCGCAGGATCAGGATGTCGCCGGTGCCATCCTCGATCACCACATGGCCGTTGCGGGCGCGCATGTGATTGTCGCTGAGGTCCTGGAAATCCGTGATGCCGGTGGCCGTGGTCAGATCAATCCTGTCCTCGCCGACGGTGAAATCCCGGACCCGGTCCACTCCGGCGGAAAAGACAAAGACATCGGTGCCCCTGCCGCCGGTCAGGACATCGCGTCCCATGCCGCCGTCGAGCTGATCATCGCCTGCGCCGCCCCGCAGCCGGTCGCGCGCCGCGCCGCCGTCCAGCTGATCGTTGCCGCCGCCACCGACAAGCCGGTCACGGCCCCCCTGGCCCAGCAGGCTGTTGTCCGCACCATTGCCGCGCAGCCGGTCGTGCCCGGAGCCGCCCCAGGCGTCTTCGATGAAGTTGATCACCGCGCCGTCCTGACGGACGGCAGAGGCCACGGCGATATTGTTGTCGATCTCGCCGATCGAGGAATAGCTCCCGGGGCGCAGGTTGATGCGGCTGTTGGTGGTAAGGCCTGAGGCATCGATCAGATCCTGCCCGCCGGCATCCCAGATGGTGAGGATCACATCGCGGTAGCGGCCATCTTCGCCCTGTACCTGCATGCCGCGCGGATTGTCGGGATTGCTGGCGTATTGATATTCCAGCGCGCCGCGCGCGCCGCCACCATCGCCGAAATAGACGGTATCGCCGCTGCGGGTGGTGGTATTGGCGCCGTAAAGCTCTTGCATGGCCTCGATGTCCCAGAGCATCGGCGTCAGCGGAAAGGCCTGTTTTCCTGGACCGTCACCGCGTTCCTCCGGGTGGGCGGCATAGGACATCACCGTGTACTGGTTGCTGGTCCTTGGATTGTTGGGGTCTTCGTTCGGATGATAGAGGCCCAGGGCATGGCCCAGCTCGTGCAGGTAGGTGTTCCAGCTGGTGTGACCATAGACCGGCCCGCCCTCGTCACCGGCACCCGCGAGGAACTGATCGCGGTTGTTGCGGTTGATCCAGACATCGCCCGCGCGCGAGGCGGTTTCGCCCAGATCCTCCGCATCGGGAAACCCCGAGACAAAGCCGAAGAGAAAGCGATCGCGGAATTCGGTGCTGGCAAAGGTGATATCCCCGACCCCTTCGCCCGGGATCACACCGGGCTGCAGGTTGACGCCCGAGACCTCGTTCCAGGCGGAGACCGCCCGCAGGGCCATCTCCTGTTCGCTCGCGGTCATGGAGAAATCATTGTCGAAAGAGACCCGGCCGCCGCCGACCCGCCAGGCGTCTTTTATGCCGTCTCCATCGGTGTCGACAGCCCGGTTATAGCCCGGCATGTCCGCGTCGAGGAAGGAAAAGGTCACGCTGCCGCTGCCGTCATGCCAGCTGTCACCAAGGATGGACTGATAGCTGTTCCTGCGGGCCATGGCGGTTCTGTCTTTCAAATAGGTCGAGGATCCGGGACGGACCCCGTAAATCTCTTTAAGCCGTTTTGCCCTGTCGTCGGGTTAAGGCCGGGCCGCCGACCTCAGAAGTGGACAGGCGGGACGGAAAAGGGAGCTGAAAATGGGGGCCTTCCCCGGCGCCAGACCACTGGGCCGGGGAAAGCAGAAGCGGATCAGAACAGGAAATCGTCTGCGCTCAGATCGCTGATATCGCGGTTCACGAGGATCATGCGATCACCGTCATCGTCGGTGATCACCACATTGCCGCGCGCTTCGCTCAGGTGGTTGTTGCTCAGGTCGGTGAAATCGCTGATTCCCTCGGCGCTGCTGAGATCGATTTCGTCGGCGCCACCAAAGCCTTTGACCTTGTCGCGGCCTTCGGAGAAGACGAAGGTATCGCCGCCCTTCTGGCCGATCAGCAGGTCGTTGCCGGCGCCGCCATCCAGGGTATCGTTGCCGCCGCCGCCCAGCAGCTTGTCGCGGCCATCCTCGCCATTGAGCCGGTCATTGCCGCCCTTGCCCTTGATGGTGTCATTGCCGCCGCGGCCATCGAAACGGTTGTCGCCGCGGTTGCCCAGCAGGGTGTCATCGCCTGCGCGGGAGCCGCGCACATGTTCGATGCCGCGGATGCTGTGGCTGAAGGCTTCGTCGCGCCAGGTGCCGGTGGCCTCACCCCGGCCAAGGTTTACCTCGACGGCATCGACGCCCGAACGGTCATAGCGCAGCCGGTCGTAGCCGCCCTTGCCGTTCACCGTGTCATCGCCGGCCATCAGGATGAAACTTTCGTTCTGGCCCGATCCGATCACCTTGTCATCATACATGCCGGTGCGGATTTCGGTGATCTGTCCGTCGCCCGCAATCCGGTCCGCGCCGCCCATCCCGTCATCGATGACGCGGCCACGGTTCAGTTTGGCGACCACGCCGCTGTCTGCGTTGATGTAATCCAGCCGCACCGCGCCGTCGCTTTCGCCGATGACGAAACGGTCGTTGCCGCCGCCCCCGCGCAGCTGCAGCCAGCCGCCATCGGCCGAGGTAACGCGGAAGATGTCATTGAAATCGGTGCCTACCACGCCAAGCCCGCCGATATCGGCGCCGGCCAGGATCGGGTTCTGCACATCCACCAGCCGGGTGCGGCCGTTGTCACCCTTGTCGATCAGCCCGGTATTGGCATTGCCGTCGATTTCCACGGTGATGCCTTCGTCAAGATCCGAGTGATCCAGATGCACATAGCCGCGCTCCAGATCCGAGAAGATCACCCGGTCCCGGCCAGCGCCGGGCTGGATGAAATCGCTGTCCACATTGTCGACCGGGTTGATGGTGTCGTTGCCCGGACCGCCGATCAGCTCGTCATTGCCATCGCTGCCGATGATCAGGTCATCTTCGGTCGAAGAGTCAAAGAAGGTGGTCAGCGGGATTTCCTGGTTCGGGGCAAAGGTGCCTGTTGCCGGGCCGACCGACTGGATGCTGTTGTCAAAGGCATTCCACTGGGCGCGGGTGCTGATGCTGGGCAGGGGCGCGCCGTCCAGCACGAAGATCGCATCGGCGTCCACATCGCTGTAGCCATCGACCTCGGCCTCGAAGAAGGTCATCACCAGCACCGTGGTGGTGCGGATGGTGCCGCCATCATTCCAGCGCACCTCAAGGATCGAGGCTTCGTCCTCGTCCAGCGGGCCGCCTTCAATGTAACCGGTGGCACCGTCGACGCGGATATCCGCCAGCGGCTGGTTCGGTTCTTCGGAATTGGCGGAATTGGTATAGCGCAGCGTCGAGGTATCGCCGGGCACAAAGATGGACAGGTCAATTCCTGTTTCAACACCGCGGATCACGTCTTCTTCGCCCTGGAGGCTGCTGCGCAGCACGGCAATACCGGTCAGGCTATAGGTTGTCATGGAGGAGGGTCCCTTCTACTGGTCACTCAGGTCGCTGCCCCAGACTACCGGCAGCAAATCTACCGGATGATTTTAACGATTCTCGGCCTCAGAAGAACAGAAAACAGGCCCGGGTGTGTAAAAAACCCCGGACCCTGATGCGCCTGAAATACAATACAATCAGAACAGGAAATCGTCTGCGCTGAGCTCGCCCATGGTGAGGCCTTCGAGCAGCATCGAATTGCCGGTCAGATCGCGGATCATCACCCCTTCGGCTTCGTCGCTGGCGTGGTTGGTCATCACATCGCTGAAACCGGTGAAGGCGGCAACGCCGGAGAGGTCGATCACCTCGCCGCTGCGGCTGGTGTCGAAATCGCGTACCCGGTCATCGCCGCGGCTGAAAACGAAGGTATCGCCGCCGCCACCACCGATCAGCTTGTCATTGCCGCCGCCACCGTCCAGGAGATCGCTGCCGTTGCGGCCCTTCAGGGTATCCCGGCCGGCGTTGCCGGAGAGCTCATCGCCGCCGCCGCCGCCGTTCATGCGGTCCTTGCCGCGGCCGCCCAGCATCAGGTCGGCGCCGCCATTGCCGAACAGCCGGTCGTTGCCGCCCTCGCCCGCGATCTCGTCGCTGCCGCGGCGACCGCGGATCAGGTCGCGGGCGCCGCCGCCGCGCAGATCATTGTCGGCATTGTTGCCGATGATCCGGTCCTTGGCGCTGCCGCCCCAGGCATCCTCGATGAAATTGATCACCGCTCCATCCTGGCGCACGGCGGCGGCGACGGCGATATTGTCGGTCTCCTCGCCGATGGTGGAATATTTCCCGGGGCGCAGGTCGATCAGGCTGCGGGTCGACAGATCCGAAGCATCGATCAGATCCTGCCCGCCGGCATCCCAGATGGTCAGGTAGACATCGCGATAGGTGCCATCCTCGCCTTTGACCTGCATGCCGAGATCGTTGTCGGCATTGGTGGCGTATTGATATTCCGCTGCGCCATGGCTGCCGCCGCCATCGCCGAAATAGACAGTGTCACTGGCGCGGGTGGTGGTATTGGCACCGTAAAGCTCCTGCATGGCCTGAATGTCCCAGACCATTGGCGTCAGGGAATAGGCCTGAGTGCTCAGCGGTTCGCCGGATTCGGAGGGATGCTCCACGTAGGACATCACCGTGTACTGGGCATTGGTGCTGTCGTCATTGGGCGCTTCGTTGGGATGCTGCAGGCCCAGGGCATGGCCGAGCTCGTGCAGGTAGGTGTTCCAGCTGGTGTGACCATAGACCGGGCCGGTGCCGGGGATGAACTGGTCTTCATTGGCGCTGTTGATCCACAGATCGCCGGCCTTTGACGGGCGGTCGCCCAGGTGGTCGGGATTGGGGAAATTGGCGACAAATCCGAACAGATCGGCGTCGTCGAACTCGGTGGCGGCAAAGGTGATGTCGCCGACGATGGCGCCGTTGCGGACCTCGAACACCCAAAGCCCTTCGACGCCGGTATTGCCGGTGGTGTTCTCCAGATTGGTGATGGCGCCTTCATTGCCCGATTGCGGCAGCTCGAAGAAATCGGCGCCATTGCCGGCCGAATAACCGGCCCGGGCCGGGGTGCCGCCAAGGCCGGTTTCCTCATCACCGCCCGAGGCGGTGCCGGCCGACCAGTTGATATCCTCGTAGCGGAAGACGATGTCGAAATCGCCCTCGCCGCGGTCATAAAGCTGCATCTGGAAGGAATTGCTGGGCGCGGCGTGCTGGTTGTAAAACCCGACATCCTCCCAGGTGATGGTGACGACATCGGCCTCGGCATCCACATCCACGTAGATCGGTTGCCCGGCGCGGGTGTCCACATCGGCCCAGAAGGCGGCGATCATCGGGGTGGAGCCGGCCGAGATCCCGCTTGGGGTATATTGCGACAGGCCTGATCCGAAGGTGATATTGCCATTGGTGTTCACGTAGATCTGGCTGGCATCATATTCTTCGCCGAAGAAATCCAGCCCCTCCTCGAAGACCGCCGACATATCCACCAGGGAGGAGCCATCGTCATTGACGGGCAGGGCGCTGCCGCCTGCCGCAACCAGGGTGCCATCGCCAGTGACCGGGGTGCCGAATGTGCTGTCGGTGCCGCCGCGGGCGATGGTGCCGGGCTGAAGGTTGACGTTGGCCACCTCGTTCCAGGCATTGATCGCGGCCGAGGTCATCGCCCGCTGTTCCACCGTCATCGAGACATCATTGGTGAAAGGCACGGTCTCTCCGCCGATGTTCCAGGCGTCCTTGGTGCCCTCACCATCGGTATCCAGCTTGCGGTAATAACGCGGCATCTCGGTGCCGATGAAGGAATAGGTGAGGACACCGCTGCCATCGTGCCAGGCTTCGGTGTCACTCACCAGAAGGGATCGGTAATCGTTAAAAGCCATCGCAGGGGTCCTTTCAGTCGGATGTGGAAGCAGTCGGCAGGATGGAAAGAAGATCGTTGCCGATGCAGCAGCGGAAATACCGCGGGGATTTGAAGGCGCCGATGGCGGCCTCGGCAACGGGGCGGGACAGGGGCTGGCCTGCGGCGCAATGAAAGAACAGGGGACGGGTGGCCGCGACCGCCGGGGCAGAGCTGCGGCAGGAGACCTTGGCCTTGCAGATCACCGCGGCCTGCGTCTGCAGCAGGCGACAGCCGCTGCTCCCGGAGCCGGGCGCATCCGCCTGAGCGACGCTGGCAGAGGCGAGCAGAGACAGAGCCGCTGCGGTTCTGACTGTGTGCAAAGATGGCATATCCCCGGTGCCCCCTGCTGCTGTTGTTCTCCGAACGATCCGCCCCGCGCGCGATCGAGCCCCTTCTAACCGCGCCAGATCAAGGATGGCATGGTTCGGGGAGGATGTTCTTGATTTCAATCAAGGAGCGTAACGTTCCGGGCACAGGGTGCCGGGACGTCACGCTGTTCATGTGAAGGCATAAAAGGAAAGGTGCGGCGGATGGTATCGCGACCTGAAGATCTTACCGGCCTGATCCCTGACACCCCAGTCTGGCTGCTGTCGCTAAGAGCCCGATTTGAAACTAATTGAGTGAGTTCAGGAGGTTGTGTTTCTGTTCGGGTACGACACTGAACGGAGACCACGATGGCCTGGACCGAACTCACCCGCAGCCAGCATGCCCGTGAGGG